>DAOUOU010000021.1 GCA_030626465.1 Bacteroidales bacterium | reverse complement strand
TTATATAATGGCAGAAATATTGTCAGCTATCTTGGCTTGACTGTGAAAGATCTTTCAGTGAAAGAGAGTAAGGAATTTGAAAAAACACTCCGTCAACAATTTGGGAAAAGACATAAATTCGACCCTGAAGACCGGCGGGCGTTTTCTGTGAATAACAATTGGGAATACTACAACCAAATGTTAAATGTATTTCTCGGGATTAAAATATTTATATGGATCATTGGAATTCTGTCGATAATAGCCGCAATAGTTGGAGTAGCCAATATTATGTTGATAACCGTAAAGGAGCGAACGAGAGAAATTGGAGTGAGGAAAGCTATAGGCGCAACTCCCGGATCGGTGATCAGGATGGTTGTATTTGAATCGATATTAATCACCGGATTTTTTGGTTATACAGGATTATTCTTTGGAACATTGATTATTGAAGTTGCTTCTAAAAATATTCCGCCAAATGAAATGTTCATGAATCCGGAGGTAAATATTTTTACTGCTATCGGGGCTACGATATTGTTGGTAATAACCGGTACACTTGCAGGATATTTTCCAGCCCGGAATGCTGCAAACATTAAACCTATCGAAGCTTTACGCGATGAATAATAATAGAAACTCATAGCTATGTTTGAAAAAGACCGATGGAAGGAAATATTTCATGTACTGAAGCAGAATCCGCTTCGTACATTCCTCACTGCATTTGGAATATTCTGGGGAATATTCATGTTAATGATTATGCTTGGTGCGAGCTCAGGTTTGGGTAACGGACTCTCCCGAAATTTGGGTGATTTTGCAATAAACAGTTGCTTTATATGGGCTCAGCAAACCACTATGCCTTACAAGGGATTTAAAAAAGAAAGAAACTATAATTTCGAATTAAAAGATATTGAATTGCTTAAAAAAAAGATACCTGATATCGAGTATATCTCTCCCAGATTGAACAGAGGAAACCAACCCGTGTCAAGGAAGAATAAATCAGAAGGTTTTAGTATCTATGGTGATTATCCCGAATATAATAATATTGATCCATGTAACATTCTAAAAGGACGGTTTATTAATTATAAAGATGTTTATGAGCGACGAAAAGTAATTGTCATCGGTGAAAGGGTAAATGAAGTTTTATTTGGTGCTGAGGAAGATGCATTGGGAAAATATTTAAAGATAAACGGCATTTATTTTCAGGTGATAGGCGTATTCAGATCAAAACATTCAGGAGGATGGGGAAATCATCAAAATTCAAGCATTATCATACCCCTTACTACCATGCAGAAAGCGTTTAATCTTGGAAATATTGTTGGGTGGTTTGGTATGACAGCAAAGCCAGGCAGATCAGTTAAACAGATTGAAGAAGTTTCCATTAGTTTGTTGAAAGCAGCTCATTATATCCATCCGGATGACGAGATGGCTGTTGGCCACCAAAATATTGAAGAACAATTTAAAAAATTCCATGGATTATTTGTAGGTATAATGTTGGTAGTATGGATTGTTGGACTGGGAACCCTGTTTGCCGGAGTTGTAGGAGTAAGCAATATTATGCTTGTTGTTGTGCGGGAAAGGACACAGGAATTTGGTATTCAGCGGGCTATTGGTGCCACACCCTGGAAAATTATTAGTCAGCTTCTGCTTGAATCCGTTTTCCTTACCACTATTGCAGGTTATATCGGATTATTTTTTGGGATAGGACTTGTTGAACTTATCAATAAATTTTTGCCTGCCAATGCCCTGGATGTTTTCTATAATCCGCAAATAAGTCTCAAAATTGCATTCAGCTCATTAACAATATTAATATTTTCTGGCTTAATAGCCGGAATTATACCGGCGCGGAAGGCTGTGTCGATGAAACCGATTGATGCAATCAGAAGTGAATATAAATAATACTAAATATTAAATACCATGAAAATATTTCTTCGAATTATTCTGATTATTTTTGTTTTTATTCTTGTCTTTGGAGGTATATTCTTTCTGTATAAGAAGAGCAAAAAGCAACCTGTGGCCTTTAATACTGAGAGCCCGACAATTTCGAATATTGTTCAAAAGACGGTTGCAACGGGTTCAATAATACCACGTAGGGAAATTACTATCAAACCTCAGGTTTCTGGGATAGTCTCAGAAATATATGTCGAACCAGGGGCTCATGTTAATAAGGGAGACCTTATAGCAAAGGTGAAAATTATTCCTGATATGGTTGCATTGAATGCTGCCGAGTCAAGATTGAATAAAGCTCACCTTCAACTGGAGGACGCTAAACTTGTGTACAACCGTCAGAAAAAAGTATACGAACAGGGAGTGATTCCTGAAGCTGAATTTCAAAAAGTCCGAATTGAATACAATGCTGCTTTGGAAGAGGTGGAATCTTCTGAGAATAATCTTCAACTCATCAAAGAAGGGATTACCAAAAAATCAGGTGAAATATCAAACACTCTTATTCGTTCTACAATTGAAGGCATGGTGTTAGATGTACCAGTAGAGGTCGGGACTTCTGTAATTCAGACCAATGCCTTTAATGAGGGAACAACAATAGCCTTTGTTGCAGATATGGGCGAAATGATCTTTGAAGGGAAAATCGATGAAACAGAAGTTGGAAAATTAAAAGAGGGAATGTATTTGGAACTCATTATTGGCGCGATTGAGGATGCAACCTTTGGTGCAGAATTGGAATATATTGCACCAAAAGGAATAGAGGAAAATGGGGCCGTACAATTTGAGATCAGGGCTAAAGTAAAAATAGCAGAAAATTACTTCATACGGGCAGGGTATAGTGCTAATGCCGATATTGTGCTTGATAAACGTGATAGTGTAATGGTAATTTCTGAGGGTCTGGTGAAATTTGAAGAGGAAGGTGATTCAACGTATGTGGAAGTGGAGACTGCACCACAGGTTTTTGAGAAGCGATTTATTGAAACAGGATTATCGGATGGCATAAATATTGAAGTAACATCAGGACTGGAAATGGAAGACAAAATAAAAGGTGCAGAGATTGACATCAAAGCACAAGGGCAACAGGAAGGGTAATAAGAGTAAAAACAGAAAGAATTACATACTTGTAACTCTTTTCAAAGACAGGTTTAGGTGAATAAATCCCGCTGATAAAGCGGGATTTATTATTTAGAGCTCAGTTTCTGATCAAATGCTGTAAAAAATAAGCATTAGATTATTATTTCTTCGCATTCAACTCCGCAATCTTCACAATAACCTGGACGGCTTTCTCCATAGATGGTATGGGTATGTACTCAAACCTGCTATGGAAATTATGCCCGCCACTGGATACATTCGGGCATGGCAGGCCCATATAGGACAATCGTGCTCCATCCGTTCCGCCGCGAATAGGTTTTACTTTAGGTGTTACGCCGGCTGCTTTCATCGCCTTAAGAGCCAGCTCTATAATATGAAACACGGGTTCAATTTTTTCACGCATGTTGTAGTACTGATCGACGAGAGTGAGTTTTACCGTTCCGGTGCCGTACTTAATATTCAGATGATCTACAATTTTTATCAGCAGGTCCTTTTTCTTGGCAAATTCTGCTTTATCATGGTCGCGTATAATATAACTGAAATTCGTAGTGTCAACTGTTCCATTGAACTCGGTCATATGATAGAATCCTTCATAAGCTTCAGTGTATTCGGGTTTTTCGTTATGAGGCAGCATACTTTCAAGTTCAAAGGCTATATGCATTGAATTCTTCATTTTGTGCTTGGCAGTTCCGGGATGGACATTCAATCCCTGAATATTGATTCTGGCGCGTGCACCGTTGAAATTTTCGTATTCAAGCTCTCCGATCGGACCTCCGTCAATGGTATAAGCAAAATCAACTCCGAACTTTTTCACATCGAATTTGTCGGCGCCACGTCCTATTTCTTCATCGGGTGTAAAAGCAATTCTGATTTTACCGTGTTTGATCTCGGGATTGTTCTTGAGGGTTTCCATAGCTGTAATGATTTCGGCAATGCCGGCTTTGTTGTCGGCCCCGAGTAATGTAGTGCCATCTGTGGTAATCAGCGGTTGACCAATATAATGGTTCAGGGCAGGGAAGTCGCGGGGAGAAAGGGTAATGTTCTTCTTTTTATTCAGCACTAAATTTTTACCAAAATAATTTTCAAATACAATCGGATTAATATTTTCAGCAGTGGAATCAGGACTTGTGTCGAGGTGTGCAATAAATCCTATGATTGGAACAGCCTTATTAGTATTTGCAGGAAGTGTAGCCATCAGGTAACTGTTATCATCAACCTCTACTTCTTCAAGTCCAATTCCTTTAAGTTCTTTGGCAAGCAATTTGGCAAGTTCAAGTTCAGAAGGATTAGTAGGGCATTGATCTGATTTTTCATCAGACTGCGTATTTATTTTAACATACTTAATGAATCGTTCAACTAGCTTTTCCATTTAGTTTATTTTTGACGAAGTGAATTGATTTGTTAAATTACTAAAATAATGTATTCCTCTGAAATGCATGTTCATTGTATATTAACAGACTCAAAAGATATATTCTACAATCTGGCAGCAGAAGAGTTTCTTCTAAAGAATAAAGAAGACAATTTTTTTATGCTCTGGCAATCGGATCCAACTGTTGTTGTTGGAAAACATCAGAACACGATGGCTGAAGTGAACTACCCATTTATCAGAGAGAAAAAAATTGTTGTGGCCAGACGATTATCAGGAGGAGGAACTGTTTATCATGGTCCGGGTAATCTCAACTTTACCTTCATTATGAATGGAGAGAAAGGGAAACTGGTAGACTTTAAGAAATATTTTACACCTGTAATTGAATTTCTTCATACAAAAAATATTCCTGCTAAGGCAGGTAATAAAAACGAGATTGTTGTGAATGGGTTAAAAATTTCAGGGAATGCCGAGCATGTTTTTAAGAACCGGGTTTTGCATCACGGAACTCTGTTGTTCGATTCGGATCTGGAAATTCTTAAAAAGTCTGTTAAGGTTGAGCAGAACAAATATATCGACAAAGCAGTACGGTCTCATCGGTCGGAAGTGTCCAATATATCTGATTTTCTTGATGAGATGGTTACAGCGGATACTTTTACTCAGGATTTTAATCGTTTTATTTGTGACTATTTTCAAAACACAAGCCATTATTCATTTACTAATGAAGAAAAGGAACTTATCCTAGCATTAAGAGACAATAAGTACAGTACATGGGAATGGATCTATGGCTATTCTCCAGCCTTCGAATTAAAAAGAACTGTGGTTTTCAATGAGCATAAGATTGATATCTACCTGAAAGTAGTAAAAGGAATAGCAGGGAAGGTAAATATAACAAGTGAGTCTTTGAAAGATATGATGCATTCCTTATCGCACCAACTAAAAGGGGTAAAATACAAATACGAAGAGGTTGAGACTCTGTTAAACTCGGAAATGACAGGAAAGAAAGAGTTGAAAGATTTTTTATTAGCGAATCTGTTCTAAAAAAAGAAGCCACACTGTGACTTCTTCTGTTTCTATAATCTTATTTTACACAATCTTATTAAAGAATAACATCGCCACTTATCAGATCATCGTCTTCGTATCCTTCCTCTTCGAGTGGCTCTGTTCCGTATACAATACCTTCGATATAATAACCAGGATATTCCCCATAGCCTCCGGTAGCTTGTTTTTTTGTGATCAGCACTACAATACCCTTCAAAGATACTGTTTTCTTCTGTAAGCGTATTATGGCATTCTTCTTTGCAGCTTTAGGACTGCGGGAACTGGCAGGTGATTTGGAACTTATTTTACCTCGTTTATACAATTCAGCAACTTCTCTTCTGTCTTCGGTAAGCCAGACAGCCTCCCAGGAATAATCGTCCACCATTTCAAAAACAGGTTTATTGTACTCCTCGACACGGCCATTCTTATAAATTATTTTTTGCACCTGTTTGCGTTCAATAGTATATGTATCCGGTGAACCTGGTACTATAAAGCTCACATAATTCTGGGTTACTTTCACGACATCAACAGGCATAACTTTTCCTTCAATTTTAAAGATAGTATCCAAAGCCTCCTGACCCGATGCACTCAAAACATTCCCAAGCACTACGAAAACTATATTAATAAGGAGAATTTTTGCTTTTGTCATGATTCTAATTTTTAATTATTTACAGCAATCAATTCAACTACTGTGCCAAATTATTAACACTCAAATTCAGTTCGAAATCATATACGCAAAGTTATTAACTTGGTTTGTGCGAACCTCAATTTTTTTCTCACAATTCCATGAATGATTAATATTCTTCAATAAAAACAGATAAGAGTTATACATTTGTACCGGGCTAAAAAAAAGTAACAAAATAACTGAAAGCATAACAGAATATTTATTCTATATTCCACCCAATAAAGATAATGAAAATAAAGGGTTCAGATGATACTTTAGATCCCTGTCCTTCAAAAAGAATTCTCCGGAAAATAGGGTATATCACTGATCAGAAAACCTACAATCCCTATTATAAAACCAGAATGCATGTAATGGCAGTAAAATACTGAATTGTTATGACGAATGTTCGAAAATATTACAGAACCAGATTACAAAAGCTTGAAAAAGATGAAAAATCGCAGAAAAAGAAGCTCAGGATATTGGGTCTTATTCGACTATTGACTTTTGTATCCATACTATCAGCGGTTTTTGTTCTTATACCTGAATTTATTTTTACTGGGATTGTTTTAGCAGTTCTCCTAACCATTGTGTTTTTCGCAGTAGTAAAAATCAACAACAATCAGAGCGAAAAGCATCAACATCTAAAAGCACTTATTCGTGTTAACAAAGATGAACTTAAAGCACTCGATTACAATTTTTCATCTTTTGACCCGGGTTATGAATACATCAAACCGGAACATCCCTACAGCTACGATATGGATCTTTTTGGTGAAGGATCTGTTTTTCAATATATGAATCGTACAGTAACTTCAGGAGGCAAAGAAAAACTTGCTTGGTTACTATCCAGGGAAACACTTGAATCAAATTCTATTTTGGCTCGTCAGGAGTCGATTAAGGAACTTGTTCCGGTGATGGATATTTTACAGGATTTCAGGGCATCTGGCTCCTTACATACTGATAGGCAATCTGATCTGTCTTTGCTGGAGGAATGGATCAACAAACCAGTTTACTATTTACATAAAAAAGGTTTTGTTTTTTTTGCAAAAGCTTTACCTCTAATACTCCTCACATCAGTTATGCTTGCTATATTTGTTCCCCTTTTCCGCAACATTTCCATCCTGCTTTTTCTTTTAAACTTACTTATTACAGGAATTCGACTTTCACACACTTCAAAAGAGCATGGATTAATCAGTAAACGTCTGGAAGCTCTTAAAAAATATGGGTATCTGTTGTCTATTGTTGAAAAAGAATCTTATACAAGCAGTAAGTTAAAGTATATTTTTGAGACCCTTATATCAGGACCTGCCTCAGCTGCACATTCGATCTTAGGTCTTTCGAAAATTGTATCGGCATTTGACAATCGGTTAAACCTGGTGGCAGCAATTTTTCTTGAGGGATTTCTTTTATGGGATATTCAATGTATGCTAAGGCTTGAAAAATGGAGAAAAAACAGGGGTAAGTTATTTAAAGAATGGATCAATCAGCTTTCAGAATATGATGCACTGATAAGTTTGTCTACTTTTGCTTTTAACCATCCTGCCTATGTTTATCCCGGTTTTTCTGATACTAAAATACTTGAAGCCAGACAACTGGGGCATTTTTTGATTCCTTCCAATCAAAGAGTATGTAATGATTTTTCAATCAGCAGGAAAGGTGAGTTCATTATTATTACAGGCGCTAATATGGCTGGAAAAAGTACTTTTCTGCGTACAGCAACTACTAATCTTATTCTGGCAATGACCGGGGCTCCGGTTTGTGCCGAACATTTTATCTTTCGGCCGATGCCTATATTAAGCAGCATGAGAACAAGTGATTCCCTCAACAAAAATGAGTCATATTTCTACGCTGAACTGAAGCGGTTAAAAGAAATGCTCGACAGGCTCAAGGATAAAGAGGATCTGTTTGTGATTCTGGATGAGATTTTGAAAGGCACAAACTCAATCGACAAGCAGAAAGGTTCCCGCTCTGCATTGAAACAGATACTGAAACACAATGGAACTGGTATTATAGCCACTCATGATCTGGAACTGGCAAAAATTGAAAAGGAATTCCCTGAGCGTATCAGAAACTTGTGTTTCGAGATAGAAATAAATAAGGCGGATATCGCTTTCGACTACAAACTCAGAAAGGGGATTACCACCAAAATGAATGCATTATTGCTTATGCAGCAAATGGGAATACTTGAAGAATAGGATGACAAGTCTGACCTACTTTCTTTTACGGTAAATTATAAGGATAGCAATTGCAATAAGCATCATACCTGCAACAGTATACCAATGGGGCCTATCACCGGCAATGACCAACCAGCTAAGGGCTGCGCCCAACACAGGGATAATAAATTTCCATACATTTATTTCCGAAACTTTCACTTCAGGTCGACTAAGAACGACAAACCATAATGAAAAGGCAACTGCGGAAAGAATGCTTAGCCATCCGAGAGAAAGATAATACGGAAGGGGTTTGGGTGTAAAGGAAAAATCTTCAAAGAAAAATGATACCAACAGAATAATAGCTCCTCCAAGAAAAATCTGAAAGCCATTTAATAAAACAGGAGAAACAAGGACTTTATTTTTTGAAACCAGTATATTTCCATAACTTCCGGCTACATTCCCAACAATGAGAAGGATAATACCTGTCAGAACTGTACGATGATTATCCGTATTCCTGTCTTTTGCCAATGCCAGTAAAACAATGCCTGAAAGACCGATCAGTAAGGCAATGATTTTTCTGGTTGTCAAAGGATCTTTTCCGGTTGTGAAATGAGCTAAAAGCGCAACAAAAAGTGGCCCTCCTCCAACAATAATAGCTGCGACTGCTGCAGGTGTTTTGTTTATTCCAAGGTAGAAAAAGGTATAAAGGATTACAGTCTGGAAAAGACTTATCATGAATACCTTATTGAAATTTTCAATTAAAATCCTGAAATCCGATTTAATATTCCTGCAAAAAGGAAGCACTAGCAATCCTGATAACATGAATCGTATCCCTGCAAATTGTAAAGGACTTGAATAAAATAATCCTATTTTAATTCCGGCGAAGGCAGTAGACCACAATATACAGGCCATTAAAGCAAGAAAAATACTATTTCTTAACAGAGGTTGTTTGACCATAAAGCCGGTTCAAAATGAACCGGCAAAGGTAGACAGAATACCTGAGAAATAAATTCACATAAAATGTTTATAACTCACAATCTCAATAATAACAGGCTATTTGCTATTACCTGCCTATTAATTCGCAATAAATTATTTGTCGCTATTGCAACTTCCGTTTTCTGCTTGTGTCCTTAAGGGCAAACCAAAATCAAAATTTCCAAAAAATCAAACCCACGAAAACATGAATTTTTTTTATTTTCTTTTATTTGTAATCCTGATGTTTTGCGGAGGATTACTTCAGGCGCAATCATTAAAACAAACAATCAGAGGTAAGGTTGTGGATGAGGATTCTGAATCACCATTAATTGGTGTAACCTTATTTATTGAAGGATCAGATCCTATTGTCGGGACTATTACAGACAAGGATGGTAACTTCCGGTTTCGTGAGTTACCGATTGACAGGTATAATGTTGTAGTATCCTGTATGGGATATGAGAATAAAATCATCCCCAATCTCTTAATGGGAGCAGGAAAGGAAGTTTATATCAATGTTGAACTTTCCGAATCGGTTGAAACAATGGATGAGGTTGTTGTTGCTGCCAGAAAGAACAAAGGAGAACCTCTTAATGAGATGGCAACTGTAAGTGCCCGCTCTATATCTGTTGAAGAGACCCAGCGTTTTGCAGGAAGTTTTAACGATCCTTCACGACTTGTATCCTCTTATGCGGGTGTAATGACTGATCCTGATGGGGATAATAACATCATCATCAGAGGAAATTCCCCGAGAGGTTTACAATGGCGTATTGAAGGAGTTGACGTACCAAATCCGAATCACTTTGCCAACGAGGGAGCTACCGGCGGACCTATAAGTATTTTGAATAATACGACTCTGGATAATTGTGATTTCTTTACAGGAGCATTTCCAGCCGATTATGGTGAATCCTATTCCGGAGTTTTTGATATTCACTTAAGGAAAGGAAACAATAAAAACAGGGAGTTCACTGCGCAAATTGGTATTATTGGCATTGATGTAACTGCTGAAGGACCATTCTCAGATGATTCCCCTGCATCTTACTTATTCAATTATCGCTATTCTTCACTCGATTTGCTAACACAGGCTGGCATAAAGGTTGTAGGCGATGCAGTACCTAAGTTCCAGGATCTGACTTTCAACGTATATGTTCCAACGAACAGATATGGGTCATTCCAGGTTTTTGGAATAGGGGGTTTGAGTAATATCTATTTTGAAGAGGATGACTGGAAACAGACTTTTTCAGCCGATATGGGTGTGCTTGGATTGAATCATATCTACCCGTTCAGTGATAATACTTACATAAAAACTTCACTATCAGTTACCGGTACCAGAAACAACTGGAGGTATCATGAAATGGAAACAAGTGAGGATCTGTGGGAATTGAAAGGTGGCGATGAGTTCTATTATATGACGTATTCAGCAGGTTTGCATCTCACGCATAAATTTTCGGCAAAACATACTGCAAAAATTGGCATGACCGGAAAAATTCTTGGCTATGATCTTACCATGGATGATTACGACTATGATGATGAGGTATTGAACAGGACACTCGATGATAAAGGAAATTCGGAACTAATTCAGGGGTATGTAAACTGGAAGTACAGACCTTTCTCCAATCTTACTTTCAACACAGGATTACATTGCAAGTACCTTAACCTGAACGGGAACTATGCCATTGAACCCAGGATCGGAACCAGATGGCAATTTACCTCCAGACAGGCACTTACAGCAGGATTTGGTCTTCATAGCAGAACCGATAATATATCCTTATACCTGATGCGGGCGCCCCAGGATGACGGAACCCTTGTTCAGAACAACAAAGAGCTTGGCTTTTTAAAGGCAAAGCATTATGTTCTGGGTTACGAGAACAGGATTACCCGTGATCTGAATGTCAAATTTGAAACCTATTATCAGGAGTTGTATGATGTTCCTGTTTCAACAGAAGAAGGAAGCGTATTCTCTGTTTTAAATGCAACAAGTGGTTATATTGTCACCGATCTGATTAATGAAGGTACAGGTACAAATTATGGTGTTGAACTTACTGTTGAGAAATTTTTCTCTAAAAACTATTATTTCATGGTTACCGGGTCCTTGTTCGAATCGAGGTATACTGCATATGATAAGGTTGAACGCAACACTCGCTTCAACAACAACTATATTACCAATGTTGTTGCCGGCAAGGAAATTCCTTTAGGGAAAAGCAAAAACTCAGCCCTTGCAATTAACATTCGAGGTGCATACGCAGGAGGTCAATGGTATACACCAATTGATATTGATGAGTCGAGAGACAAAGGATATACCGTACGAAATAACGAGCTGGCCTATACACAACGTCGTGATGATTATGTGAGATTCGATCTGAAAATCAGCTTCAGGCGAAACAAGAAAAGAACAACCCGGGTATGGGAACTGGATATACAGAACGTATCCAATATGCTTAATGTTACAGGCGATTACTGGGACGACAGCAAACAAGAAGTGACAAGCTATTCCCAATTGGGTCTTTTGCCTGTACTAAATTATCGCATCGAATTCTAGTAAGACCTGATTGCTTTTGCTTTAATATTAGGCGGATTTGGTTTGGGTAAATTTGGATGAGACTGCCGGTTGTCAGTTCACATATATGACCGGTAATTCTCTTTTATTTCATAGGTTTCATATTGTTTTTCCTAATAAGTCGTGGAATAAAGCGAGGTACTTGTTGCTGGTAATACTTGTATTCGGGATATTTACCCGAAGAGATTTTTTCACTGAAAGAAGAACTTCCGAAAAACAACAATACTAAGAGTACAGAGCCTGAAAGGGACCAGTTAAACCATTGTTGTGTTGCCGCAACGCTAAAAAGATAGAAGCTAATCCAGATAGCCTGCTCGGCAGAATAATTTGGATGTCTGACATATTTCCATAAACCACCGGAGAGGAAACCATCTGTATAGTTATGGGTCAGTGCTTCTTTTGCATCTATTCGCCTGTGTTTTTCTTTCTGGAAATTGTATTGTTGCTGATCAGCGATTGTTTCGAGAACCAGGAATAAGAGAAATAGTGTTGTCGCCAGAATATCTATCCAGTTTAGCTGTACTGCTTTTTCCTGCCATGCAAACAGGGCTGGCATGCTAATCAGTAACAGAATAATGTTCTGGTAAAGAGAAATAAATATAAGGTTAAATATACCCCAGCGAAAGCGACCTTGAAGAAATGGGATCTCTCTTAGTACTGCCCATCGATAGTCTTCTTCTCCTTTCCACGGGATGATGCTGTACCCGCCACGCCGGTTAAAATTGTATGTCAGACGGGCCCCCCAAAAAGTAACAAGAATTGCCATAAGAAACATACGTTGACTTAAACCTCCCTGAACAGCAAAGAACCACACATATAGAATTGGCGTAATACTCCATAGTTTATCAACCTGACTGTAATTTTTACTGAGTTCACTCACAAGAAAGCAGGTAATAGCAATACCCAGCATAATGCGTACTGCAGTATCCAGGGCATTCCATTGATCAGTTATCATAGAAATATCGGTGTATAAAGCAATCAGGGGAAGAATTAGGATTGCCACTAAGAGAAATAGTATAGTACGAAACATGACAGATAAGTTTTAGAACACAATAATACAGAAAATATTTTTTGATCTGTTACGAATCATTTTGAAGAAATTAATAATTGCATGTTCGGGCCAATCTCCTCTCAGTTCAATTTTCATAGCAGCTTTTATTATATTTGTCCGATATCCTAACCTGTCTTCTCATGATGCAAGAGATCAACGGCTTCCTCTCGATGATTGACAACTACATAGGAGGTTCACCAGCATTCGTTATTTTATTACTTGGCACCGGAATAATCTTCACACTTTATCTTGGTTTTCCTCAGATAAGATATTTCAGACATGCTATTCGAATTGTAACAGGCAGGTACGATCGAAAGGAAGACAAAGGGGACACTTCTCATTTTCAGGCATTATCCACAGCGCTTTCGGGTACTGTTGGAACAGGTAATATTGCAGGTGTTGCTCTGGCAATTTTTCTGGGTGGACCGGCAGCCCTTTTCTGGATGCTTGTAACAGCTTCTTTGGGTATGACGACAAAATTTGTTGAGGTATTACTTTCACATAAATACCGTGAGACAGATGAACAGGGTAGAATAGCCGGCGGACCGATGTATTATATGAAATACAGGTTGAATATCAGGTGCCGCAACGGAAAACTTATTAAGACAGGATACTGGATGGGATCAATATTTGCTGTTTCGACAATATTCTGCTCCTTTGGCACAGGTAGTCTGCCCCAGATTAACAGTATTTCAAATATTATGTTTTCCACTTTTGGGATCAATCATATGCTTACCGGCGGAATTTTAGCTTTGTTGTTAGGACTGGTAATTGTGGGAGGGATTAAGCGAATTGCAAGAGTGACAGCCCGACTGGTTCCAACAATGGCTATTCTATACTTTGTTGGGGCTATTGCCATACTCATCACCAACTATCAGAATATTTTGCCCTCCATTGCTTCCATTTTCACGGATGTTTTTACAGGTTCTGCTGCAACAGGAGGTTTTCTGGGTGCAACAATAAAGTTTGCCATTGAGAAAGGAGTGAACAGGGGTCTCTTCTCTAATGAAGCTGGTCAGGGATCTGCTCCCATTGCTCATGCGGCAGCCCGCGCACATGAGCCTGTTTCGGAAGGTATGGTGGCAATTCTGGAACCATTTATCGATACCATTATAATTTGCACACTTACAGGACTCACTATACTCTCATCAGGAGTATGGATTGAAAAACACCAAAATCAATTTCAGCCGGCCGATACTTTTGTACTGGAAGGTATTTATGATGAATCGAACAGTACACATAAAAATCAACTTACTCATTTTCTCAGGGAGGATGAAAAAAATGATGTACGGAAATTTTCCGGTGAATTGCAGGTAGTTGATGGAATAATCATAGGCGATGTCACCATCATTCATTCCCGGTCTGTTGCCGAAAATGTTCTTGTGAAAATAGAAGATGAAAAATTATACACCGGCTCTTTATCATGTGAAAGGGGTGATCTGGATACACAGTCTGAAGATGTATTCCTGACAGGAGAATCCCTGGTACATAGCGCTCCTCTGACTGCTCTTGCTTTTAGCAGGGGATTGTTTGGAAATTTTGGTCAATACATTGTTTCAATAGGATTATTACTTTTTGCCTTCTCAACAGCCATATCATGGTCATATTACGGAGACCGGGCAGTGACTTTCCTATGGAGTACAAAATATGTTACCGTATATCGGATGATTTATGTAGCGGGATTTTTCATTGCCTCGTTTACTGATACAACTGTCGTCTGGACATTTTCAGGAATTACCATCGCACTGATGGCAATTCCAAACCTGATAGGAATATTACTGCTTCATAAAGAAGTAAAATTGACTATTGCTGATTACTGGAAAAATTTCAGAAAGGAAGAAACGAAATAACCATCATTTATTAATAAGTTTTTCTTTGATTTTTACATCAATTTCTTCTGCCAGTTCAGGATTGTCATTAAGCAATGCTTTTACAGCATCACGACCTTGTCCGAGACGTGTTTCGCCATAACTGAACCAGGATCCGGATTTTTTAAGTATATCATGTTCTACTCCCAGGTCTATCAATTCGCCGGTGTGTGAAATCCCTTCTCCAAATAGAATATCGAATTCGGCTTTTTTGAAGGGAGGGGCAAGTTTGTTCTTAACTATTTTTACCCGGACACGATTGCCAAGAACTTCGTCTCCCTCTTTAAGCTGACTTATACGGCGAATATCAATTCGGGTACTTGCATAGAATTTTAAAGCATTACCTCCCGTTGTGGTTTCCGGATTTCCGAATATAATCCCTATCTTCTCACGCAATTGATTGATAAAAACACAACAAGTGTTGGTCTTGTTAATATTGGCTGTAAGTTTTCTAAGTGCTTGTGACATTAATCTGGCTTGAAGGCCCATTTTTGAATCACCCATTTCACCTTCGATCTCTGCTTTGGGCGTTAAAGCAGCAACTGAATCAATAACAATAATATCTATGGCGCCGGAACGAATCAAGTGATCGGTGATTTCAAGAGCCTGTTCTCCATTATCAGGTTGGGAGATCAGTAAGTTTTCCACGTCAATACCAAGTTTCTGTGCATAAAAACGATCAAATGCATGTTCCGCATCGATAAAGGCAGCTATGCCTCCTGTTTTTTGTGCTTCAGCAATGGCGTGCATAGCCAGAGTAGTTTTTCCTGAAGATTCCGGACCATAAACTTCAACAACTCTTCCTCTCGGATAACCCCCTATGCCAAGAGCAATGTCGAGGGCAATAGAACCACTGGGAATCGTTCCTACATCTACAATAGCATGATCGCCCATTTTCATTATGGTACCTTTGCCAAAATCTTTTTCAATTTTTCCAAGAGTTAATTCAAGTGCTTTCAATTTTTCGTTGCGGATATCGTTGTTTGATTGTTCTTTAGACATTTTGTGCGGTTTAAAATTTGTACTGTGGAAATGATTAAAATCTAATCAAATATTCAGCCTATAAATTAAGCATTTTAAAAACAATCAACAAGAAAATCAGTGAAGTAAATTTAAAATATTCAGAATAGCAAATGCGATTTATACTAATTCATTGAGAATCTGCTGTGTATGATTCTTTGTATCTACCTTAGCAAATACTCTTTCTATCACACTTTCTTCATTAATTACATAAGTTGTTCTTAATACTCCCTCGTACTCTTTTCCATACATTTTTTTCAGGCCCCATGCTCCGTAAGCTATTAAAATCGATTTACCGGTATCGGCAATAAGATTGAATCGAAGATTGTACTTGCCGATGAATTTTGAGTGAGATTGTTCACTATCAGGACTAACACCGATAATTTCAAAGCCTTGTTTAATTAAATCAGTATAATTATCATTCAGATTACAGGCTTCTGCTGTACATCCGGGAGTATCGTCTTTTGGATAAAAATATAAAATTACCTTTTTACCTTTAAAATCGGAAAGACTAATATTCGTTCCATCCTGTTTTTTGGCAGTAAATTCCGGAGCTTTATCTCCTTCTTTCAAATAGCTCATGACCTTATATTTTATTTAGTATTCAAGAATAATTGTTTAACGAACTAAAAAATAAACAAAGAAGAATATTCCTGGTTCAATCCTTTAGCTTTTTGGCCCTAAGTATTTCCCGTTTACCCTCAGGGCCGGGTAATCGCTCTACTGTAAACCCGGCATGTTGCATGTTGCGTCTTACTTCTCCTTTTGCACAGTATGTTACCAGACAGGCATCTTTATTCATAGCATTGAATAATTTTCTGAAAATATTTATTCCCCATAACTCAGGTTGGACAGAAGGAGCAAAAGCATCAAAATACACCAGATCATAAGAACAATCAAAAGGTTGATAGCGTATATCGGCCCTGTTTTTTTTCAATGAAAAATTTTTAGAAAAAGGAACTAATTCCTCCCATGGAGAACGGTGTATCATCTTAAAGAGAGCAGTTTGTACTTTTGTCAGTTTTAAGAATTCAGGAAAATCTAATTTTTCTATTACCTGCCATTTCAAAGGATACAACTCCATAGTATGGTATTCAATGTAACTATATTCATCAGATTTTAAAAATGTCAGCAAAGCATTCAATCCGGTACCAAATCCAAATTCAAACAAGGTAATATTCTTATGCTTAAAAGATTCTAAGCCCATTTGCAGAAAAACATACTCTGATTCCTGTACGGCTCCATACATACTATGGTAGTATTCATTCAAATCAGGAATAAACAGAGTGGATGATCCGTCAGCTGTTATTTTTATCTCACTCTTCATTGAAAATTTTTTCGTATTCGGTAAGTTAGCAAATGTTTATTTTGTTGACTAAAAATTGATTCGTAAAATTATTCATATTGACATGGATGCATTTTTTGCATCAATTGAGCAGCGCGATGATCCGACAATAAGAGGAAAACCGGTGGCTGTTGGAAGTGAGCGTGCGAGAGGAGTTGTTGCAGCAGCAAGTTATGAGGCAAGACAGTTTGGAGTGCACTCTGCCATGCCATCAACGACAGCCAAAAAGAAATGTCCCGGATTGATTTTTGTTAAACCTCGGTTTCAGGTATATAAATCTGTTTCCTTGCAGATAAGAAATATATTTTTTGAATATACCGATCTTGTGGAGCCTCTGTCACTTGATGAAGCTTTTCTCGATGTTACCGAGAATAAAAAGGGCATACCTGTTGCTACAGAAATAGCCCGTGAGATAAAGAAAAAGATTAATAAAGAAACAGATCTGACGGCTTCAGCTGGTGTATCGGTTAATAAATTTCTGGCGAAAATAGCATCGGACTATCAAAAACCTGATGGATTATTTGTTATAAAACCTTTTGAAGCAGAGCAATTCGTAGAAAATTTGCCCGTATCGAAATTCTTTGGTATTGGTAAGGTAACAGCAAAAAAGATGCATAGTATGGGAATTCAGACCGGGAAAGATTTAAAGGCACATACTCTCGAAGAGTTGGTACGTCTTTTTGGGAAAGCGGGAAGTTTTTATTACAATATATCCCGCGCTGTTGATGAACGTCCTGTTGATCCGAATCGAATCCGCAAATCAGTCGGAACCGAACAAACCTATGAACAAGATCTGATGGGTATACAAGAGATCCTTTTTGAATTAAAAAATATAGAAAATGAATTGGTAAGACGGATTGAAAAAGGCAAAGCAATCGGCCGAACCTTGATACTTAAGGTCAAGTTCGAAAACTTTGAACAAATAACACGCAGTAAAAGTCAGCCGGAATCATTTACATTTCCTTCAATTCACAAGACAGCCGTTGATCTTGCCTCTGCCATTGATTATAAAAATAAGGGGGTACGCCTGCTGGGTCTTACGCTGTCAAATCTTGAAAATCCGGAAGAAACTGATGCACAGCAGCTGGAAATTAATTTTAATAATTGATAAACTTATTGCGTTTGAATAGTTGTCGAGCGTGAGATCCTTAAAACATCAAAAAGAATCATGCATGCAATAGTTGGTCATAGGAATAAAAAATATCAAGCATATCATTAAGAAATAAATGCAAGATTTTGAAAAAATTGATAAAATCTATAGGTTTGTTGAAGTGGTCATAAACACAACTCAGATTACCATCTATCACCCCAAAATCCCGGGTATAAATGGTAATAATCATACAAAACCAATAGCTGCTATATATGAGTTAGCCAAAATATTCTAAGACTATGCTCCAATGAATGTACCTCGATTTTTATACAAATATGTGAGCCTTGACAAAAGACTAATTTCAGGATTAATAAACCACGAAATGTGGTTCTCAGATCCAACGAAAGACTTTAATGATCCATATGATTGTAGATTAACGTATGATACTGATAATTCACCACAAGAAATTAGAGAGTATCTTGAGAAAGTAAATCACAGAAGAACCGAATTTTTAAAAAGGATTCAAAATCATACAGAACAGATTGCATATATTAGGAGATACTACTCCGACATTTCTTACCAAGAATTAGATAATATTTTGAATGAAATACTCTCTAATCAAAGATTGGTTTTTACATCCGATTTCATCGATAGAAGAACAGATCAAATAACACAAAACCCTAAAAGTATTGAGACTATTGTAAATAATGCAGCGCGAGAAGATATTAAGGATTATAGAATCCTGTGCTTAACAGCAGAACCCAATAATATTGTAATGTGGGCTCACTATTCATCAAATCATCAAGGAGTATGCTTAAAACTTGATACAACCAACGATATTCCTTTCTTTACGTTTCCAATCAAAGTAAAGTATGTAAGACAATACCCAAAATATAATTATATCAGAGAATAC
This sequence comes from Bacteroidales bacterium, assembly GCA_030626465.1. Lineage (GTDB taxonomy): Bacteria > Bacteroidota > Bacteroidia > Bacteroidales > UBA10428 > UBA10428. Next base: position 454 of record DAOUOU010000021.1, on the reverse strand, counting down.
GATAATAATAATGCTTTCAAATACATAGCTGGCACAAAGTTTAATTCATGGAGATATGAGAAGGAGTATAGGATTATTAAGAATATTAATAATACTACATTTAGAAATACTGGATTACTTTCGTATGATAAGTCAGTTCTCCATAGTATATATTTTGGAATTCATACTCGTGATGAGGATATAGAACTAATTACAAATATTAATTATCAATATTTTAACAATAGGATCAAGCTCTATAAGGCAAAAGAGAAACAAAAATATTTTAAACTAGATTATTTAAGGATTAAATAAAAATACTTTGGCTAATAAGTAGCACTATGAGCGGTCTGCAAGAACCAGCGATGCGTGCATGTTGAACTACATCCTGGGCAGTGAAGCACTGTTTTTCTATGTACTTATCGACGGTTTTGTGAGTTTTTTGCCTGGGATTGGGTGGTAATTTTTTGAGGTTCTG
>DAOUOU010000070.1 GCA_030626465.1 Bacteroidales bacterium | reverse complement strand
TTTCATTATTCGAAAGTTGATTGAGAGAGGTATTGTTAAAACAGTTAAGTCGGCAAAGAAAATTGTCGATAGAAAAGATCCTGTTGTCTGGGATATACTTGAGAATGTATTGAAAGGACATCCTGTTATGCTTAATCGAGCGCCAACATTGCACCGTCTGGGTATTCAGTCATTTCAGCCAAAGCTTATCGAAGGCAAAGCCATTCAATTGCATCCGCTGGTTTGTACTGCTTTCAATGCCGATTTTGATGGTGACCAGATGGCTGTGCATCTTCCTTTAGGCAATGCAGCTATTTTAGAAGCACAATTATTAATGCTTGCTTCTCATAATATTCTTAATCCTGCCAATGGTGCTCCAATATGTGTGCCTTCACAGGATATGGTGCTTGGTTTGTATTATATTACCAAGGCCAGACGCAGTACTGAGACCGAGAAAGTGAAAGGTGAGGGAATGGTATTTTATTCTCCGGAAGAGGTAAATATTGCTTACAATGAAGGAGGGGTCGATCTTCATGCAGAGATTAAGGTAAGAGTCAAAGACATTGAAAATGATGAGGTCGTACATCGTATTATTGATACAACAGTCGGCAGGATTATATTCAATGAATTCGTCCCTGAAGCAGCCGGGTACATTAACGAGTTGCTTACTAAAAAATCACTTCGTGAGATTATTAGTAAGGTACTAAAGAAAACAGGTATAGCAAATACCGCCCAGTTCCTTGATGATATCAAGAATATGGGTTACGAGATGGCTTTCAGAGGTGGTCTTTCTTTCAATCTTGATGATGTAATTGTTCCTGCTCAAAAGGAGGAATATGTTACAGAAGGATATAATCAGGTTGATGAGGTGCTGAACAATTATAATATGGGTTTCATAACGAACAATGAGAGATACAATCAGATCATTGATATTTGGACCCATATAAACGCGCGTCTCACACAAACTTTAATGAGTCAGTTGTCATCTGACAAGCAGGGTTTTAATGCGGTTTACATGATGCTTGATTCAGGTGCCAGAGGTTCAAAAGAACAGATACGCCAGCTTTCAGGAATGCGCGGACTAATGGCCAAACCTCAAAAATCAGGTTCTACAGGATCTGAAATTATTGAGAACCCTATCCTTTCTAATTTTAAAGAAGGGTTGTCAGTACTTGAGTATTTTATTTCAACCCACGGAGCTCGCAAAGGTCTGGCCGACACAGCTCTTAAAACTGCTGATGCGGGATATCTTACCCGTCGTTTGGTTGATGTATCTCAGGATGTTATTGTATCTGAAGAAGATTGCGGCACTCTTCGTGGTTTAGTGGCAACTGCAATAAGAAACAATGAAGAGCTTGTTGAGAATCTGTCGGAGAGGATATTAGGTCGTACTGCCGTGCATAATATATACCATCCTATGACAGGTGGATTAATCATTGCTTCCGGAGAGGAGATCAATGAAGATATTGCTTTGAAAATTGAGGACTCACCAATCGAGCAGGCTGAAATACGTTCTGTTTTGACATGCGAAGCAAAAAAAGGTGTTTGTGCAAAATGTTATGGCAGGAATTTGGCTACGGGTCGTATGGTTCAGATAGGTGAGGCCGTTGGAGTTATAGCTGCACAATCCATTGGCGAACCGGGCACTCAGCTTACTCTTCGAACTTTCCACGTTGGTGGAACAGCATCAAATATTGCTGCCGAGTCAAGTGTTATAGCCAAATATGATGGCAGGATAGAGATTGAGGAGTTAAGAACGGTCGAGAAAAAAGATGAGCTTGGTCAGATGATGGATATTATCATTGGCCGACTTGCCGAACTTAGGATAGTTGATAAGAACACTGGTATTGGATTAACAACAAACAATATACCTTATGGTGCAAAATTGTATGTTAAAAATGGAGCGGAGGTGAAAAAAGGTGACGCAATATGTGACTGGGATCCGTACAATGCAGTTATCATCTCTGAGTCAGCCGGTAAGATATCATTTGAGAATGTACTGGGAGGCATTACCTTCAAAGAAGAAAGTGATGAGCAAACTGGTTTCCGTGAAAAAGTTATTATAGAAACCAGGGATAAAACAAAGAATCCGATAATAAAGATTCTGGCAAAGAATAATGCGACGCTTAAATCTTATAATTTACCAGTTGGTGCCCACCTGGCAGTAGATGAAGGTGATTCTGTAAAAGCAGGAGAGATCCTGGTAAAGATACCACGCGCTGTTGGCAAATCAGGTGACATTACAGGAGGTCTGCCAAGAGTTACTGAGTTGTTTGAAGCACGTAATCCTTCAAATACTGCTGTAGTCTCTGAGATTGATGGTGAGGTATCGTTTGGTAAAATTAAGAGAGGCAACAGGGAGATAATAATTACTTCCAAATCTGGCCAGATGAAGAAATACCTCGTCCCGCTATCCAAACAAATACTGATTCAGGAAAATGATTATGTAAAAGCAGGAATACCTTTATCAGATGGAGCAATCACACCAGCAGATATTTTGTCTATTAAGGGTCCCACAAAAGTTCAGGAATACATTGTTAATGAAGTGCAGGAAGTATATCGTCTGCAAGGTGTGAAAATTAATGACAAGCACTTTGAGATCATTGTACGTCAAATGATGCGCAAGGTAGAGATCATTGATCCGGGTGACACAAAATTCCTGGAAAAGCAAGTTATTGATAAATGGGAATTTATGAATGAGAACGATTGGATCTTTGGAAAGAAGGTAATTCTTGAATGCGGTGACTCTCAAATATTGAAACCAGGTCAGATCATAACTGCCCGTAAATTACGCGATGAAAATTCAATGCTTAAGCGTAAAGATATGAAGCTTGCAGAAGCACGAGATGCTGTACCGGCAACATCAAGTCAGATTCTTCAGGGTATTACCAAAGCTGCTTTACAAACTCAAAGCTTTATGTCTGCAGCATCTTTCCAGGAAACTACAAAAGTGCTAAATGAAGCAGCAATTTTTGGCAAAGTAGATGAACTTAAAGGATTAAAAGAAAACGTGATTGTAGGTCATCTGATACCTGCAGGCACAGGAGCCCGCTTGTATGATAAACTCATAGTTGGTTCGAGTGAAGAGTATGCTAATCTTACCGAATCGGTTAAGGAACCTGCAGAGGAATCTGAGGCTGAAACCAAAGCAGAAGTTTAATAATAGTAATACCTGATATGCTATGGAAGATAAAAAAGAGAATAAAAATCAGATTAATATTGAATTAAAGGAAGAAGTGGCTCAGGGCACTTATTCTAATCTGGCCATCATTACACATTCAACCTCTGAATTTGTAATTGATTTTGTCAGAATCATGCCTGGTATGCCCAAGGCTAATGTTCAATCGCGCATTATTCTGACACCTGAACATGCAAAACGCCTTCTGACAGCATTGAAAGATAATATAAATAAATATGAGTCACTGCATGGCCCTATAAAAGACATTGAAGGAGGAGGAGGTAAGCAGATTCCTTTAAATTTTGGCGGTCCCACGGCTCAGGCCTAATAACTCAAATTGCTGGAGAAACAGACTAAGTTTGATAGTTTAAGAATCCACAATAGAAAATAATCTAAAGTAAAAACCAGTATTATAGCAAGGTTGTCTTTCGATCAGAAGGCAACCTTTTTTGTTTATTCATATTCAGAATAAATTTAAATTACCTATCTGGGTAATACAGTGGATATCACAAATCTTATGAACTTGTCGATTTTGTAATTTGTTATATATTTGTCACTTTGTTTTTTTAAAACATTGGTAAATAGAATTTATTCATTAATAAAACCTAAATAAATGAAAATATTAATCTGTTTGAGTAATGTACCTGATACCACAACAAAAGTAAAATTTGTTGACAACAACACTCAACTTGATAAAACAGGCATACAATGGATTATTAATCCCTGGGATGAACTTGCCTTAACAAGAGCTTTAGAATTAAAAGAAGATGCAGATGCTTCGGTTGAAAGTATTACGGTTATAACTGTTGGAGGAAAAGATTCAGAAACAACAATCAGAAAGGCCCTGGCTATTGGTGCCGATGATGCTTTAAGAGTTGATGCTGACCCTGGTGATGCCTATGTTGTTGCTTCGCAAATTGCTGAAGCAATTAAGGATAAAGGATACGATATTATTTTATGTGGAATTGAATCAAGCGATTATAATAGTTCTTTAGTTGGAGGAATGCTTTCTGAGTTATTAAATATACCATCTATTTCAGCAGTTTCAGGATTACATATAAGTAATAATGAAGTTACCTTGGACAGAGATATTGACGGTGGTAAGGAAGTTGTTTCTGCTCCAACACCTTTTGTTGCAGTTGTACAAAAAGGTATTGCTGCAGAACCCAGAATTGCTTCTATGAGAGGAATCATGATGGCAAAGAAGAAACCAATAGATGTTATTGCACCTCAAAGCGTTGAAGTATTAACAGAATTTGCAGGTTATGAATTGCCTCAATCAAAAGCAGCGTGTAAAATAATAGATCCTGAAAATGTAAAGGAACTTGTTGACTTACTGCGCAATGAAGCAAAAGTTATTTAAATTATTAAGCTTGAACTTATAACAATAAACTAAAAAATATGTCAGTATTAGTATTTACAGAAAATTGGGATGGACAGTTTAAAAAATTGTCTTTTGAATTAGTTTCCTATGCCAGCAAAATTGCTGAAATGCTTAATACAACAACAACTGCCGTCTCTATTGGTAATGTTGGTGATTCTGAATTAAACAAACTTGGAAAGTATGGTGCTGATAAAATAATATCAGTTTCTGATAATAAATTAGTAAATCTTGATAACCAGGCATACACAGCTGTAATTGCAGAACTTGCAGAAAAGGAAGGAGCAAAAACAATAATTTTTTCTAATAATAATGTAGGAAAAGCTCTGGCTCCAAGATTATCAGCTAAGCTGAAAGCAGGATTAGTTTCAGGTGCCATAAAAGTTCCTGGTACCATAGATCCTTTTACCCTAACAAAAAAAGTATTTTCGGGAAAAGCATTTGCCAGCGTTATTATTAAATCAGAAAGTAAAATTATTACGCTTGCTCAAAATTCTTTTAAGTTAATTGAGAAAAACAATACTCCATCAATTGAGCAATATGCACCTCAAGTAAGTGATGATTTAATTAAAACATCAATAAAAAATGTTGAAAAGCAAACTGGTAAAGTAATTCTTACTGATGCAGATATTGTTGTTTCTGGTGGTCGTGGGATGAAATCTCCGGATAATTGGGGACCAATTGAGGAACTTGCTGAAATCTTAGGTGCTGCTACTGCGTGTTCAAGGCCGGTTTCTGATGAAGGTTGGAGGCCTCATAATGAACATACCGGACAAACTGGTAAAATAATTGCTCCAAACTTATATTTTGCTTTTGGTATTTCAGGGGCAATTCAACATTTAGCCGGTATCAGCTCTTCTAAATTTATTGTTGCTGTTAATACTGATAAGGAAGCTCCAATATTTGAAGCTGCTGATTATGGTATTATTGGAGATGCATTAAAAGTTCTTCCTGAATTGATTAGTGCGGTTAAAGAAGTTAAATCATCATAAATTGACTTTGATGAACATTATTTCACCCTAATCCATAGTATACTTATGATTCCTAACATACTATTTGTAATAGTACTAATTGCTACAATATCAATTTTCAGTAAAAAAGTTAGGTCAATATCCAGAAACATTAAGCTTGGGAAAAAGCTTGAAATAAAAGATAATAAATCAAAAAGATGGAAATTAATGACCAGGGTTGCTATTGGGCAGTCTAAAATGACAACGCGTCCTATTCCAGCTTTATTGCATTTATTCGTATATGTCGGATTTATTATCGTAAACTTTGAAATGCTGGAAATCCTTATCGATGGAATTTTTGGCACTCATCGTGTCTTTTCTTTTGTGGGTGATAATTATAAAATCTTAATCTCCGCATTTGAAATATTTGGATTAGCAGTAATGTTTGGTTGTTTAATATTTTTAGTAAGAAGAAATGTTATCAGACTCAAACGCTTTTGGAACAGTGAGATGACTGCATGGCCCCGTTCCGATGCTAATATCATTCTTATTACAGAACTTTTTCTGATGAGTGCAATTCTCATTATGAACGCTACTGACGGAATTCTACAGACACGGCCACATACTCATTTTATCGAAGTAGGATCATTTTTGATAAGTAGTTTTATTCAACCATTATTTGTTGGAATGTCTGATGAAAACTTGATGTTTATTGAAAGATTTTGCTGGTGGTTTCATATTGTAGGAGTTTTTGCATTTTTAAACTACATTCCTTATTCAAAACATTTCCATGTATTTCTTGCATTTCCTAATGTATTTTATTCTAAACTAGAGCCTAAGGGGAAAATGGCAAATATGCCATCCATAACCAAAGAAGTAAAATCTATGCTTAACGAAAGTGCAGAGGTTCAAGCCGGTGAGGAAGAGGAATTAGGTCAATTTGGAGCAAAAGATGTTAGAGATTTTACCTGGAAGAATTTAATGGACGCATATACATGCACCGAATGTGGACGATGTACTTCAAGCTGTCCTGCTAACATTACAGGTAAGAAATTATCGCCCCGAAAAGTTGTTATGGATTTGCGTGACAGAGTTGAATACCTGGGGAAACAAATTAAAATAAATGGAACTGATTTTACCGATGATAAATCATTATTAAATCAGATAACAACCGAGGAGCTATGGGCATGTACCACTTGTAATGCCTGCACAGAAGAATGTCCGGTAAATATTGATCCTGTTTCAATAATTCTTGATATGAGGAGATATTTAGTAATGGAACTGGCATCGGCACCTAGTGAAATAAATGGAATATTCTCGAATATTGAAAATAATGGTGCACCATGGCAATTTTCTCCTGAGGACAGATTGTTATGGACTGAATAGAAAAGGTATAAAATATCAAATAAATTCTATATATGGCAACTAAAGAAAAAATTGATGTACCGGTAATGGCTGATTTATTTGCTAAAGGGAAAAAACCTGACTATTTATTTTGGGTTGGTTGTGCCGGCGCATTTGACGACAGGTATAAAAAAGTTGCAAGAGCTTTTGCTAAAATTTTAAATCACTTAAATATCAGTTATGCAGTACTGGGCAAAGAAGAATCCTGTACCGGGGATCCTGCAAGAAGAGCAGGAAATGAGATGTTATTTCAAATGCAGGCACTAACAAATATCGAAGTATTAAATGGATACGAAGTAAAAAACATACTTACTATTTGCCCGCATTGCTATAATATTTTTAAAAATGAATATCCCGATCTGGAAGGGCATTATAATGTTATTAATTATACAGAATTTTTAAAAGATCAGATCGACAAAGGCAGCTTAAAGATTAGTTCTGATATCTTCAAAAACAATAAAATAACCTATCATGATCCTTGCTATCTTGGAAGAGCTAATAAGATTTATGAAGCACCAAGAAAAGTTTTGGAAAATATTCCTTCTGTTAAGGTGGAGATGGACAGAAATCGCAGTTTTGCTTTGTGTTGTGGTGCCGGAGGAGCACAGATGTTCAAAGAAGCAGAAAAGGGAGAGAAAGAAGTCTTTATTGAACGTACCGAAGATGCCTTGAAAACAGGAGCTGATATTATTGCTACAGCCTGCCCTTTCTGTATGACCATGATGTCTGATGGGCTAAAGTACAAGAATAAGGAAGAAGAGATTAAGAATTTTGATATCGCTGAACTTATTGCACAAAGCCTTGATCTATAATCTCTTAAAGAAAATAGTTTATTATAATAAAACGAAATAATTTTTAATACCAATACAATGGAAAATCTAAAGAGTGGTGAATTTTTAGTAAAGGAAACCGATAGAAACAGTGTATTTATTCCCGAAGAGTGTGATGAAGAACAACTTATGATCAGGCAAACCTGCCAGGATTTTCTTGAAACTGAAGTGTATCCAAATCTTGATGCAGTGGATAAGCAGGATAGAGAATTGATGAAAAAAATGTTAAAGAAATCAGGTGATTTGGGATTGATGGGAATTTCAATTCCTGAAGAGTATGGCGGATTTGGACAATCTTTCGTTACACAAATGCTTGCTGCAGAAACAATAGGCGCGGGGTACTCTTTCTCGGTGGCCTTTATGGCTCATTGTGGTATCGGAACTCTCCCGATTATGTATTATGGAAACGAAGAACAAAGACAGAAATATGTTACAAAACTTGCTACAGGTGAAATCCTTGGTGCTTATTGTCTGACAGAGCCAGGTGCAGGTAGCGATGCCAATGCTGGTATTACGAATGCAAAACTATCTGAAGATGGGAAACACTATATCCTGAACGGACAGAAAATGTGGATTACCAATGCTGGTTTCGCCGATGTTCAAACGGTTTTTGCAAAAATAGGCAACGACCGTGTTCTAAGCGCATTTATTGTAGAAAGTAATTATCCGGGAATTGTAGTCAATCCCGATGAACATAAGATGGGAATAAAAGGATCATCCACGGCACAGATCTTTTACAACGATGTTAAAGTACCTGTTGAGAACCTGATAGGTCGTCAGGGTGGGGGATTCAGAATAGCGCTAAGTATACTTCATATGGGTAGAATTAAACTGGGTGCGAATGTTCTGGGTGCTGCCAAAAAAACAATCACCGACTCGGTGAAGTATGCAAACGAAAGAAAACAATTCGGTGTTTTAATCTCAACTTTTGGTACAATCAAATATAAACTGGCTGAACAGGTAATCAGGACTTTTGCTGCTGAGTCGGCTAACTATAGGGTGAGTAAGGATATTGATGATTTAATGGCCAGGTACAATGAAGAGGGATGCGATCATGGAATAGCTTCAATCGATGCGATAAGTCATTATGCAGTTGAAGCAGCCATACTTAAAGTGTATAGTTCTGAAGTGCTTGACTATGTAGTTGACGAAGCTGTTCAAATACATGGTGGTATGGGTTATTCTGCCGAAATGGATGTGGAAAGAGCTTATCGGGATTCCAGAATCAACAGGATATTTGAAGGAACCAATGAAATAAATACCCTGCTTGTGGTTGACACTGCTATGAAAAGAGCAATGAAGGGCGACTTCGATCTTTTTGGCGAGGCTGAAAAACTATACGCATCACTTGATAAGATAAGTGACGGGAAAACCGCCAATGAAGATTATTACGAAGAAAAATTAAGGTATACTAAAAACTTTAAGCATTTAACACTCCTGTTGATCTATAGCGCTGTAAAAACTTTTGAGAAAAAGCTTGTTTATGAACAGGAAATAATGAATAATCTTTCTGTTATGATAATGGAGACTTATGTTACAGAATCATCTGTCTTGCGGGTACAAAAGATAGAAGATCTCAAAGGCAAAGAGTCAGCATCTCTTTATAAGAACATACTGGATGTATTGATTTTCGACTCTGCAGCAAAAATCAGAAAATCTTCACTTGATGCCATCTATTCATTTGCATCTGCCGATGAGGCAGCCAAACTGGCAAAGGCCATTGAGAACCTGACAACTGTCGCAGGGGTGAATGTAAAGGAGGCTCGCAGAAGTATAGCCGACAAATTAATTGATGATAATGTCTATAAGTTTTAGATTGTTATTCTGATATGAAAAAGATCATGATACCAATTGTTTTATGTTTTTCGTCTTATAATTTTTACCCGGAAATCTTCTGCAAGGAGATATTCTATCTGGAAAGGAATAAAAGAAGGGTTCTTGTCAGCAACCTATGAAATTGCATTCTATTATAAATTTAAACAAAACTCACATCATCATGAAAAAGATACTTCTTATTACACTTGGTTTATTTCTGGTTTTACATGTTAGTGCACAAAAAAACTCTGAAATTGAATCAAAACCAAATGAATTCGGTATTCATGTCGGGGCCACAACTGGTATGGGACTTTCTTACAGACGATGGATAGGTCCTGCTGGAATTCAACTTACAGCATTACCAATAATTACGGATGATTATAATTTAACAAGTCTTGGTGTAACTGCATTATATTCACTGAAAGAGACAAAATATATAAGGGTTTATTTATATATTGGCAATCATTTACTGATCAGAAATGATAAAGTAGCATTCACATATAGTGAAGAATACAATATTGGTATTGGTCCTGCTTTTTCATTTGGGCGACCAGTGGCCTTTAACATCATGTTTGGCTACGGACTATATGATGTTCTAAATAATGTCAATATGTTCCCGACAGGTGAAATGGGACTATATTTTAAGTTTTAATGCTGCTTTTTTTAATTTTTGAAAAGGATTTTATTTGGTTAGTTTTGATGCGCCAAGGTTGAAATTCAGACCAATGGCTACAATCCATACATCTTTCGCATACGTTTCCAGGATGGGAGCGTATAATCCCGATCCGGCAAGATTATGGTCAAAGTTCCTCTCTCCATCTATATACTTGGTATAAGAACCGCCCCGGGTACGATTAACAGTCCTAACAAATTAATTGTTAGGGTTTTGTGTTTTTACCGGGGGCAAATAGGGGGCAAATTGTGTAAGATCCAGGATAATTTCCGAACCAGAAAGCAGCAATTGCATTTAAATAGCTTCCTCAATAGTACAATGATCTGGTATCGGTAAATTTACCAATAATAGGAGAATATTGAGCAATATAGCTATCTATTGATATTTATGAAATAATTATATCGTAGATTTTCAACACCTTAATAATGTGTCCTGTTTTTTTTAAGGATTGTGTGTTAAATATTACCGTACCGCTGAGTCTGAGATCTGCATTGCAATAACATGAAATTACCTAGTTATATGAGAAACAGGAGCTTACATAAAAAAGCAACACCTGGCCACTCCGCAATTTGAAATGAATATTTCTTAATCTGGCATAGATATTTAAACCTGGATTATTGATAGGATTTGCATGTTGAGTTTACACACTATACTATAATTGGATTGAAAAATAGATTTTGCATTGCAATAGCGATATTTATTTTATTGATTGAATAGTTCCTTGTTTCTGAGGAAATTAAATTCAAACCAGAATCCTGTAAAACTCAACGCTCATCATATTTCCATGATATGGCTGCTCTGCAAGGCAAAATGAAAAGTTAGCGTGTCGGCCCCGATTTTCATGTTTTTTTGGCCCTAAATACCTGTTATTTTGTTAAGTGGCTAATTAACAAGCAATTAAATATATTTACTGTATCAATTTTATTAAAAGCGTACACTTTTTATGTAAAAACTATGTAAAAAACTACCATAATTTTAAGCTATGACATTATCTGAAATGCTCCTATTTCATTGCATTTAAGTTGGCGGCTAATTGTTTAACTAGTCAGCAGTAGCCAGCTTCTCATCCACCTCCCTCTCCAATACCTTAACCTGGATAAAATCCCATTTCTGATAGTTTTGTAAATTGCATCATAGGTGAGCCTGTTTAATTAACTGCGTTGAGCCCTGCGGGGTTCATAAACTAAAAGGGACAAACTGTTTACGATTAAGTTTACTTTCCAGTGAGCTCCGCTTCGCTACGGTTCACTAACTTTCTGAAATAAAGAAAGTGTAACTAAATCTGGCTAACTTGCTTTATCACAGATCATTCTTAGAATTCATGAGTAGTGCAAGTTAGGTTTCAGGTCTTATTGATTGGAGGGAATATAATTACCTACCACTATATTAGGATTTATGGTGTACATAGGATTTCCGTTAAGAATGGTATTTTAAGCAGAAGAATTAACTGTAAATCGTCAAAAAGCTCTGGACAAAATTTATGCATTTTCTTAAGTGGTATTTCTATTAGTTCCATTAATTTAAATTAAGCAATTTCTTTTTTATTTTCCTGCGATATTTTCAGTTTTCTATTCAGGTAATTTATCCTTCTTTGCCTCATTGTTCTGTATTTTGTTTCTTTTCTTTGATTTCGTATCTGATAATCTCTCCCAAAAAAGACATCTGCGGGAGTAAGATTATCCAGAGATTCGTGATACCTCTCATTGTTATAATACTCGATAAATTCAGACAGACTTTTTTTTAATTCTTCCGGTGAATAATAATTGTCCAGCTTAATTACATTTTTCATTGACCTATGGTATCGCTCTATTTTTCCTTGTGTCTGAGGATGACGAACTCTTCCTCTGACATGACTGATTCCTGCTTTGTTCAGGTAATTTGCTAACTCCGTGGAGATATAACAGGATCCGTTATCCGACAAGAGTTTTGGTCGCTCTGGTTTTTTTAGATGTGTTTTTCGAAGGGCATCATCGATACAGCGTTCTACATCATCGGATTTCATGTTCTTGCATAACTCCCAGCTTATAATATACCTGGAATAATCATCCATAATGGTTGACAGGTAATACCAGCCCCAACCAATCACCTTAAAATAGGTAAAATCAGTTTGCCATAATTCATTGATTGAACCTGTCTTATCCTTAAACTCATCTGCTGCCTTTATTACATCATGGGTTGGTGAACTAATCAGACCTCGATCTTTTAATATTCGGTATACACTGCTCTCGGA
>DAOUOU010000101.1 GCA_030626465.1 Bacteroidales bacterium | reverse complement strand
TTTACCTTTAATATTTTAAGTGCGGTTTTTACTCCAGCTTTCTTCAGCGTACCAAGATTCAGCTTGTCTATCGATCCGGTGAATATGGTCACATTGCCTGAATTTTCAAGATTTTCAGGTATATAATTATGTTCGTATTTTAAACCGATTGGATTCAGACCAAGTGATTTGGATACCTTAGCTAAATGGCTTTCAATACCATCTATTTGTTTAATTTCAAAGCATTTTTCATCTTCAATGTAAGAAGATACAATTACTAATGAAGACTCAAAGAAGCTGTTCAGTTTTTTACCTATAAACTTGAAAATATCATTGCGATCAGATAAGCCCAGAAGTTCAAGGGCAGAATTGCTAAGAAAGATAAGATTATCATGATAAACCCTTTCTTTTAGTTCAGACATTTTACGGTCTGAAATATTACGAGTATTAACAACAATACCCTGAATTGAAGGATTATCTAAATGGTTTGAAAATATTGATTCAACATATATCCACTTTTTATTTTTATGTAGACTTCGGTATTCACATTTTATTTGAGCTCCAGGTTCTGTATTAATCGATTCCAGTGCTTCTTTAAATATGTTTACATCTTCAGGATGGATAATATCTTGAAATGATTTACCGATAATCTCATCGATCATGAAGTCAGAAATCCGGTTACGAAGTGAGCTTTCGAATACAATCTTCCCTGATTTATCAAGTATGGTTATAGCATCTGAAGAGTACTGTAATAGTGATCGGAAATGTTCTTCGTTTCTTATGATTGTATCTTCCATTGTCTTCCGGTCTGTGATATCACGCGAAATCCCGGAAATACCGATAAGCTGTTTATTATTATCAAATATTGGGGTGGTGTTTATTTCGACCCAGTATGCAGTATCTTTATTGCCCCAGTTATCTTCCCAAAACCGTCGCTTTCCAATTTTTTTTGTTTCCCTGTCATACGATTCATGCTTGGCAGCAATTTCTTTAGGAAAAATCTGTTTATCAGTTTTACCTATAATTTGCTGGTAATCAAAATTAAAGAATTTAATAAAAGGATCATTAACTGAGACGTAACGGCCGCTTTTGTCTTTCAGCCATGCGAGATAAGGGATATTATCCAAAATGTCTTTTTTCCGGAGATGTGTATCGAAGATTTCATTTTCAATTTCCCTGAGACTATTCTCATTTTTTACTTTAATAGCAGTGGAGTCTGAATTTTCAAGCGGATTAAGATAGCCAACAAGGAATTCTTCTTCAGCAGATATTTTCTCAAGAGTTAAAAAGCTTTTTACAGTTTTTTTCTTAGATGCTGTTAATACTAAAGGTTGAAATATTGAAGTACTATTCGGTTGAATAGTATTAAATAATTGTTTGACGGATATTTTATCCTGAAAAATATTCGATGCATCTGAATCGTAGGCTTTTAATGCTTCTTTTTCATTTTTATAACCAAGTAATGTCAATAAGGAATCATTAAGCTTAATAAGAGAGCCGCTTGAATTGGCCCAAAATATTCCTAAAGAAGAAATATTTGTGAATTCTTCCAGAGCATTAAATCTGATCTTGGTTATTTTCGATGAATTCATTTTCTAAAGCGAATATACGATTCTTCGAATTAAGCAATAGATTAATTTTCTATGATTTTTGGTATGTATTAAATCAGGATAAGTTTTATTCTTTTCTTCATTATCGATGCATTGAAAAATTTATATAATGATATGAATTTATTAATCAGCTCTTAGCCAGACAGACCAAGTTAATCGAAGCGAAAAGAAATAAAAAGATGAAACATCCATGATTGAATAATTACTCGCATAGCTCATGAGATCGGTTAACTTCGTTGATCCTTTCAGGGTTCGCTAAGTTATTCAATCATGGTACGTTCCATCTGACAAATGAAAAACAAATTCTAAACAGATGAAAAGTGTTTACTATATGGATTTAGGGGGATGTAGGATTCAATTAATTAGTGCTTGCAAGAAAACTCCAATTGCTGTGTTATACCCGCCCGAAAATTGGTCATTTACGAAAAGTAAAATCCCAATTTTCGTAGTTATTCTCCGTCAACTGACGGATCATGAGCTCCGTTGACTTCGTCGAATAGCTAAAGCGGGTTGACTTCGTCGAATAGCTAAAGCTATTTCGGTCGGTTCGCAAGCCTTGCACTTGAAGCTTTAACTTCGTTGAGCTCCGTTTCACTATGGTTCTTATCAAGCACTTCTGTAAAATGCGAGTTTTCTTTTAGGCACTAATTAGCTTCTCGCCGATTGATTTCATCACGAATTTTTGATGCTTTTTCATAGTTTTCATCCTTAACTGCTTGTTGAAGCAATTGATTCAACTCGGCAGTTTTTAAATCTGATAATTTATTCTCCCCAATATCGTCTTTAATTTCTACTTCTTTTTTTCTATCAGATCCGGCATCGGTATATTCATCAGACTCCTGTTCAAAATCAAGTACAATGCCAGCTCTATCAATTATTTCTGATGTTGTGTAGATGGGACACTTAAATCGTAAAGCCAAAGCAATTGCATCAGAGGTTCGGGTATCTATTTCAACTGTTTCAACCCCATTGTTACAGGTTAATTTTGAATGGAATACACCTTCTTCGAGCTTATGTATTATAACTTCGATCAGGTTAATATTAAAGGTCTGTGCAAAATTATGGAATAAATCATGGGTTAGAGGTCTTGGTGGCTTTAGTCCTTCCAATTGAATTGCAATGGCTTGTGCTTCAAATCCCCCAACAATAATCGGAATGCGCCTTTTCCCATCTTCTTCTGCCAGAACCAAGGCATATGCACCAGTCTGAGTTTGGCTATACGAAATACCTAGAACATTTAGTCTGATCTTGCTCATTCGAGGAACCCTTCTTTTATAAGGCATGAAATTATTTCGCATTACAAATATAATGAAATATGTAAGAGTGATAAACCAAGAATAATTAATATAAGCTTGAGGTAAGAACAGTTTATTACTTTCAAAATAGCTGTAAATCTTTTAGGAAACTACTGATGCACAACTCTTATTTTATTTTTCTGTTTTGTTTGTAGTTCGATTAAATTTTATATTTTTGCACTCCCAAGTTTGAGAAAGGATTAAACAATTTACTTGAATGTACGCGATAGTTGATATAGCAGGACAACAATTAAAGCTTCAAAAAAATCAGAAGATTTATGTAAATCGGCTGGTCGGAAACGAAGGCAGTAATGTATATTTTGACAGAATACTTCTTATAGATGATGAGGGGAAAGTACAAGTTGGCACACCAGTTGTTGAAAATATGGTTGTAACTGCAATGATAGTCTCTCACCTTAAAGGAGACAAAATTAAAGTCTTCAAAAAGAAGAGAAGAAAGGGTTATAAAGTATTAAACGGACATCGGCAACTGCTTACGGAATTGCTTATCAGCAGTATTTCATCCGGAAAAGCCAAACCTATTGCAAAAGTTAAAACAGAGAAGAAAGAGGAAACAAAAGTTAAAACGCAGGATAAGTCAAAGGCAGAAAAAAAACCAATAGCAACAAAAGAGAAGGAAGCAAAGCCTAAAAGTGCATTAAAAACTACTCAACAGGCCAAAGCAAACCAACCGGCAGCTGCAAAATCAACTGCTGTAAAAAAGGAAAATA
Organism: Bacteroidales bacterium; assembly: GCA_030626465.1. Classification (GTDB taxonomy): domain Bacteria; phylum Bacteroidota; class Bacteroidia; order Bacteroidales; family UBA10428; genus UBA10428. The sequence goes on along the minus strand of DAOUOU010000101.1, from coordinate 5,828 downwards.
CGACTAAATCTGTATTAAAACCTAAAAGTCCAACAGTAAAAAAAGATACTAAAACTGGATCAAAACCTACATCTGCTGCTACAAAAAAACCTCAGACATTAACAGCAAAAAAGGTTGATCCTAAGAAGCCAAAAGCTTAATTGATACATTCAAAAATCATTTAATATGGCACATAAAAAAGGAGCTGGTAGTTCAAGAAATGGTCGTGAGTCAGAAAGTAAGCGCTTAGGAGTAAAAATATATGGCGGACAATTTGCTAAAGCCGGTAATATTCTGGTACGTCAACGCGGAACACAACATCATCCTGGCAGTAATGTTGGCATGGGTAGAGACCATTCTCTTTATGCTCTGATTAACGGCACTGTTGAATTCAGAAAAAGAAGAAATAACAGATCGTATGTTTCAGTTGTTTCTTCAACGGAATAACCTGATAAATTCTTAACTATATTCATCTCCTGTAGATTAAGTTATTGTAATTTGCAGGAGATTTTTATTCCTTAATTTTAAGCCATCATGCTCACATTAAACCAAATCAGAGGGAATTCGGATTTTGTGATTAACAGGTTAAAAGTCAAGAATTTTAATGCCTCAAAAATCGTATTGCAAATAATCGATCTGGATAAAAAACGAAGACAAATACAAGCTGATACGAATTCTTTAGAAAATGATCTGAACTCATTTTCAAAAAATATTGGTTTACTCTTTAGACAGGGAAAAACCGATGAGGCAAATAAGTTAAAAGAAAATACCATTGTTTTAAAGAAAAAAATAAAAGAACTTAACCAGCAATTGAACGATTCAAATTCATTGCTTGATAATTTGGTAGTTCAATTGCCAAATCTTCCCCACGAATCCGTTCCAAAAGGCAAAAGCCCTGAAGAAAATATAAAAATCAGAGAAGGAGGGACATTCCCGGAATTAAAAGGCAAGGCTTTGCCACATTGGGAGCTCGCTGCAAAGTACAAATTAATTGATTTTGAGTTAGGCAACAAAATAACCGGTTCAGGATTTCCTCTATACATAGGTAAAGGAGCAAAGCTTCAAAGAGCCTTAATCAATTTTTTTATTGATGAAAATCAGAGTGCAGGATATGAGGAAGTTTCACCTCCATTGGTTGTGAATGAAGATTCTGGGTTTGGCACTGGACAATTACCTGATAAAGAGGGGCAAATGTATCATATAGCATTAGATAATTTATATCTGATTCCAACTGCTGAGGTTCCTGTGACAAATATCTTCCGCAATATGATCCTGGAGGAAAAGGATTTTCCTGTAAAAAAAACAGCATATACTCCTTGCTTCCGAAGAGAAGCCGGGTCGTATGGCAAAGATGTCCGCGGATTGAATCGTTTGCATCAGTTTGATAAGGTTGAGATTGTTCAAATTCAACATCCTGAGGTTTCCTACAACACACTTGAGGAAATGGTATTGCAGGTTGAAAGTTTACTACAGAAATTAAATCTGCCCTATCGTATTATGCATCTTTGCGGAGGGGATATGAGTTTTGCTTCTGCGCTTACTTTTGATTTTGAAGTGTATTCTGCAGCTCAAAAGAAGTGGCTGGAAGTAAGTTCAGTATCAAATTTTGAATCCTTTCAGGCCAATCGTCTCAAATTGCGCTTCCGTGATAAAAATTCTAAAAAGCTGGTTCTGGCTCACACACTTAATGGGAGTGCACTGGCTCTCCCACGATTAGTTGCTGCATTATTGGAAAACAATCAAACAGATGAGGGAATCAGAATACCTGAGGTTTTACACGATTACACTGGTTTTAATCAAATAAGTTAAGGACAAAAGTATAGTAGTCTCAATCGAGCACCCGGTAGGCTAGTTCTCTTATTCGGGGGTCAGTCTTGATTTTGTGGGCAGTAACATTAGAGGTTCTCATTTCAAATTTTATTGTACCGTCGCGAATAATAAAGTTTATTGCAGAACCTTTATCAAGCAATCCTTCCATCTCTGTGATTATTAGAGTAGGGTGATTATTCAGTTTATTAAGGATGACGGATAAATGTCTGCTCTGCCAGTGTCCAATAAAAACCATATGACACTTGCTTATAGGTTCTGGTGTTGTATGGTTTTTAACGACAATATTTTGAGTACCAATTTTTTTATTTGCTGTAACCTTAAGAAGCTCCTCAAAAACAGATTGATGCCCAAGGACTTCAATAATAAAATCGCCATCTTTCATATCTTCAGGCCAGTCAAAATACTTTGTGAAGTTGTATACAAAGAGGCCGATATATTTTTCTTCCTGCGCCTGAAGATTAACAATTCCAATAAAAAACAGTAAAAATATCAGATAGTTCTTGCATTTACTTCTCATTCTTCTATAGCAAATTTAATTTTCTTAATACTCTTATTTCCTAAAACATCATAGGCATTAACCTCAATGAGGTAATTTCCTGAACCCAGTCCTTTTACTGGATTTGCTTTAAGTAAACTACCTTCATTAATTGTATATTCAATTCGCTCTCCACCCGAACTCGCATCAGTGGCTGCTATGTAAAGCATTACATTGGTGGGATATATTGTATATACTTCATCACGAACTGTTTTATTACCGATAGATTCAACACTAAAGTGATGATGGATTACAGGTGGAAGGTTATCAAGCAATAATTCCTGAGAAATCACTTCTTCTTTGTTATTCAAATTATCTTTCGAGAAGAAGGTAATTTTTTGCAGTCCGGATTTATTATCAATAGGGAATGGATCTATGTATTCAGAATACGCTCCATTATTAATTGAATAGCTTGTTGATTGAACTCCAGATTGATTGTCTTGAACCAAAAAGGAGATTCGGGTTTTATCAGAAATAAAAACTGTGTCGCGCGAAGAAAATTTGGGAGAGCCAATAAGAATCTTTGATTTAGGTGGGGAAATATCACAGAAGTATGGCTTAACAATAACAGGGGAAACATTTCCAACATAATCTGATGCTTTCACACGTACATATTTTAATCCTTCTTTTTCAAGACTAAATGGTTCATTGTATATGACATCGATGACTTTTGAGTTAATACTGTATACTATTTCTTTAACTCCTGCCTTTTCGTCTTTAGCATTTACCTTAAACTTGCTTCGTCCTGAGACATAATTGTATTGGCCTTTATACAAATCATTTTCAATTTGAAGTTCCACAACAGGAGGTTCATTATCGATGTAGAATTCAAAAATTACATTCTTCAATGATTGGGATTCACCTGCACCCTGAACAGAAGCGATACTTTCTTTGCCTCCAATAATCTGTTCTTTCTCTTTATTACCAATATTATCTTCAGCATAAAAACTAATAGTTCCTCCGCCTGTACCAAGAACACTTACCCGTATAGGCCTTGCATATTTTTGTAAACTACCATTGTTAATGCTGTAATAAATTGCTTTTACTCCTGATAAATTATCTGTGCTTGTTAATTTGATCATAGTATTCGATGAAACATATTTCTGATTTTTTAAACCATCCATTTGGAATTCTGTGGTTGGCGGCATATTATCCAAATAAAAAATTTCTTCTTTGATAGATTCTTGATTCCCTACATTATCGGTACTATAATATTTAAGTATGTTTTCACCTTCAATAAAACCAGAAAGCTCTTCTTTATAACTTGTATAGGGTTTTCCGTTTAGCGAGTACTGTAGTGATTTTATACCTGATACTGCATCTGTACTATTGATTTGAATACGAAGATTACTTCCATAGTATTTTTTGCCCTCAATCAACTTATTTGTAGTAGAGTAATAGATGGATTTGCTAACAGGAGGAAGCCCGTCTGCATATACCTCGAAAATAATATCGTGCTGAGGGTAAATAGCTTTTCTGGTGGTTGTATCAACGATCCAGGGTGATCTGACAGTATTATATCCTTCGGTATCAAAATACATAGGGTTGGAATACTTTTTTGAGGTATCACTCGCTAGCCGAATTTTCTCGGCTTCTGGATCAGGTGAAGTCGAAAGCCACAGGTATATACCAAGATCTTTATTTACGAACAACCTGTTATTTTCTTCGGATTTGAATACTTTCTTTTCAGCCTTTTGAGTTGGCTCCTGAGAGATTGTCCATGAAGTTGCAAGGGACAGGATAAAAAAACCAACAATAAGTTTCTTCATTTTTGTATATTGTGTTTGAATTTGTACCAAATTAATAAAAAATACAAAACTTTGATATTAGACACCTAAAAGCTTTTCTTTTAATGGGTTTATTTCTTCGATCTAAAATAAAGAAAAATGAATCAAAAGTAGCAGTATTATTACTTATAGCTACTTTATTTGCATCGTGTATAAATACATCAAAAAAAACTATACAACCAGCTAATATAGAACATGCGTATAACGAAGTGTATGAACTTTATCAACAAATAGGGTATTCGGAATTGGATACATTAAGTAGTGTATTTAATCTTCTGGATCAGATCGTTTTTTATTTCGATTCAACAGCAATTCGGCCTGATAATTTCAAACTACTCAAGGAGTCAAAAGATGAATTGTATAATTTTCTGATTTCTTTTAATGAATTTCATGAGGAAATATACACTATTGAGGATAATTTATCTCGACTTGAGGTGTACTATAATGAAAAAGGCATACAAGATTCAACCTATTATGCAAGGCTCTCACATGAACTGGAATTGCTGGAATCTATTAAGTTACGCATTAAAATAATGAAGAAAAAAGCTGATTCATTAGTAAAAGTTGTGAATACATTTGGCATTAAAGTCGATTATGAAATCAATGCTTCCAATTAAAATTATAGTGTTATTAGTAAGATAAGATACATATTTAACCTTCCCTTATTAAAATTTTTAATTGAATACGCCTGTTATGTATGATGAGTTGAAAAAAATGCTACATTTAAAGAGGTGAAACTTACACTAAAACTAAGTATATGACTTTACAAGAATTACTTACACCCCCGGTGGTATGGTTCCTTATTGGACTGGTCTTTTTGCTGCTTGAACTGGTGATTCCCGGTTTGTTTCTTATTTTTTTTGGAATAGGTGCATGGATTGTTGCCTTGGTTCTGGTATTTTTTGACATGAGTATTACAGCCCAGTTATTAATCTTTGGTTCGACATCGGTCCTGGGATTATTGCTTCTCAGAAGATTTATAAAGGATAAGTTTTTTAAGGAAGACAGATCGGGAGAAGTAAGTCTTGAAGAAGAGTTTATTAATAAAATAGCAGTAGCTAAAAGTACTTTAACTCCAGGCATCCCTGGAAAAGTAAGTTTCAAGGGAACCCAATGGAGTGCTATATCAGATAAAGAGATTGAGAAAGGAAGCCGGGTAAAAATCATTGGTAAGGAAAGCATCACTCTTCAAGTAACAACAATAAATTAACCCTTAAAACCATACATTATGAATTCATCAACTGTTATTGTTATTGGTCTTGTAATCTTAGTATTAATACTATTTTTTTCCACCATTAAAATTGTGCCTCAACGTTCGGCTTTTATTGTTGAACGTTTAGGGAAATTCAGGTCTGCCCTTCTGGCAGGATTCAATATTTTAATACCCTTTATCGATAAAGTCCGTTACAGACATACTCTTAAAGAGCAGGCCATTGATGTGGCATCGCAAAGTTGTATAACAAAAGATAATATCGCTGTTGAGGTTGACGGTATATTGTATCTTCAGGTTATCGACCCCAGAAAGGCATCATATGGTATAGACAATTATAGATTCGCATCCATACAGATTGCACAAACAACAATGCGAAGTGTGATAGGGCGTTTGGAGTTAGATAGGACATTTGAGGAGCGTGAGACGATCAATACTTCTATTGTCGGGGCTGTTGATAAGGCAAGTGATCCATGGGGAGTAAAAG
>DAOUOU010000006.1 GCA_030626465.1 Bacteroidales bacterium | reverse complement strand
ACTTCTGGGTACTTCCGGACTAATAAAAGCCTATCGATCAGCTGCCGAGAGTTGTATTATGAATGCTAAAATAATTGAATGTACTATTGATAGCTTTTTCGAAATACATTTTCAATATGAGCAAATCAATAAGGTAATGCGTCTTGTCAAAAATGAATCCTTAAAAATTATTAACCAGGTTTTCGATACCAATTGTAAAATGGAACTGAGTGTTCGGCAGGCAAAATATGGAAAAGTGACGAAACAGTTTTTAGAGATAGAAAATTTGAAACTAGTAGTTCCTTAAGTTGTTAATAGATTTTAACAACACTTTCTTTTGCACTTTTTGTTAAGTAAATTTACTTTATCAAACCAACAGAAAATGAAGAATAAAAGCCTTGTTTCCATCGTTGATTTTTCGAAGACTGATTATTTGAAAATACTTTCTACTGCTGCTGAATTTGAAAAAAACTCTTATCAGAATCTTCTTAATGGAAAAGTGATTGCAACCTTATTCTTTGAACCATCAACCAGAACCAGGTTGAGTTTTGAAAGTGCTATAAATCGACTGGGGGGCAGGGTGATAGGTTTTACTGATTCCTCGTCTTCTTCTGTAACAAAAGGAGAGACCCTTTATGATACCATACGGGTGATTAGCAATTATAGCGAGCTGATAGTTATGAGACACCCGCTTGAAGGAAGTGCCAGATATGCAAGCGAGATTACACAATTACCTGTCATCAATGCTGGTGATGGTGCAAACCAGCATCCTACCCAGACATTACTTGATCTCTATTCTATTCAGAAAACACAGGGTAAACTTAATAACCTGAATATTGTTATGGTTGGTGATCTCAAATATGGACGCACAGTCCACTCGTTGTTGATGGCTCTTTCTGAATTTGATGCCAATTTTTATTTTATTTCACCGGATGAGCTCAAGATGCCGGATGAATATAAACTACATTTGGAAAAAACTGGTTTGAGCTATCACGAATCAAGGGATCTGGATGATACTATCAATGAGGCTGATATCATTTATATGACAAGAGTTCAAAAAGAGCGATTTTCTGATCCTATTGAGTATGAGAAAACCAGAAATGCGTATGTACTTAAAAACGATATGCTTAAAGGAACAAGAAACAATACGAAAGTCCTGCATCCACTTCCAAGAGTTAACGAGATTGATATTGGTGTTGATATGAATCCAAAGGCTTATTACTTTGAGCAAACTGAAAACGGAGTGTATGTAAGGCAGGCGATTATTTCTTTAATTCTGGGTTTAAAATCATAGAATTAATACATTATGACCTGAATGTGTATGTTAATTAAAATTCGAAAAATTAATTTTCTATGAAGGATAAACTATTAGAAGTCAGTGCCATTAAGGATGGAACTGTCATTGATCATATCCCGGCTGACAGCCTGTTTAAAGTAATATCAATTTTGCGTCTGGAGAAAAATGATGGCATGATTACTTTTGGCACCAATCTGGAAAGTAAAAAACTTGGAAAAAAAGCAATTATAAAGTTATCCGGAATTTTTTTCAAAGATAAAGACATTAACCGGATCGCTCTTATTGCTCCGGAAGCAAAACTGAATATTATAAGGAATTATAATGTTATTGAGAAAAAAGTAGTTGAGGTGCCTGATGAAATTAATGGTATTGCAAAGTGCGTTAATCCCGTCTGTATCACCAATCATGAAAAAATACCTACAAAATTTATTGTGGTTGATAAAAGGGACATTGCACTACGTTGTATTTATTGCGAAAAAATAACCGATAAGGAGCACATAGAAATAATATAAAGTCCTTCAGTTCAGTGACTATTTTTTATCTCTAAGTCTATTGTAAGACTTTAAGAGTAAGTCATCTCTGCGAATACCACGAAAAGCCTGGAAAATCAATATTACATTTATAAAAGGAAATAGTATGGAATAGGAGAAAGCATGTGTCCGAACATCCAGTTTGCTTTTAAAAACAAAATAATAGTAGAAGATTAGAACAATCATACCAATAGTAAGCAGGATATTGTATACACAAATTCGCATTTGCAGAACTCTTCTTTTGTAAATAAAAATGGCAATAAGATTCAGCAATGTTGTAAGAACAGCCAAAACAACAATAGGAAATGTGTGATAGATTGCTTCGTAGGGGACGGTTGAATTATTAAGAGCATAAGTATAGAATGTAGCTGAAATTCCTCCGGCTAAAATCATTCTGGATAATGGATGAAAGACAAAAATTATTGACAAAATTGAGGCAGCCAATAAGAAGGCAGATTGAATTCGCTGTATCATAATAATATAAGCAATTAATAATGTCAGCAAAAATAATAATCTTTCGCTATTTCTGAAATAGAAAATCATTCCGGCAAAAAAACACTGGTAAATTCCAATAAGCAAATCACAACCGAGCTTGCGAGCTCCTTCTCCGAAGTAAATCTACGAAGGAGAAGCTTCGCAACCGCTAAAGCTTTATGCGAACGCGGTCGCCGAAGGCAAATCACACCCCCTTGTGTTCCCCCTCAAAGGGGGAAGGATGTATCGTCTTAAAAATATTACACAAAATTCTAAGGAATCACTCCGGAGGAGTGACACAGTGGTAACCCAGGGTGCAACCCTGGGAATAGAAGCAGTAAGAAAAAGCATTTCGACTGCCAGATTTATTCATTGGATATACTACTCTCGAAACGCAAATTGCATACATACGAACAAAACACAGATTCTTTCAGCTATTAAAATCAATTTTTATCCTTAGGAAATATATTTTAATACTTGTGAGAGTGATCCCGATAATTATCGGGAGAGCGGTTCCATGTGGTGTTAAAATTTTTTGCAAATTTGCATGACAAAAAATTTTAAACGCATGAAAAGTCATTACTTTTGTGATCTTTGAAAAAACGGAACTTGATAATAAATCACTAATAAAACCTATACAAATAAGATTATGAAGGAAGTTATTGAACATTCGGCTAATAATATTCGAATTCTATCTGCAGCAATGGTAGAGAAGGCCAAATCCGGTCATCCCGGAGGAGCTATGGGAGGTGCAGATTTTATTAATATTCTCTATTCTGAATTTTTAGACTATGACCCGACGGATGGGAAGTGGATGAGCAGGGATAGATTTTTTCTCGATCCGGGACATATGTCTCCAATGCTATACTCGATTTTAACTTTCGCAGGATATTATTCCCTTAATGATCTGGAGAATTTCAGGCAATGGGGAAGTATTACTCCTGGTCATCCCGAGGTAAATGCCGAGAAAGGTGTAGAAAATACATCAGGTCCTTTGGGTTTGGGACATACAATGGCAGTGGGTGCTGCAATTGCAGAAAGATTTCTAGTAACAAGATTCGGAGATTGGATGTCACATAATACTTATGCTTTCATATCTGACGGAGGCATTCAGGAAGAGATTTCGCAGGGAGCAGGTCGTATTGCTGGTTATCTTGGTTTAAACAATCTTATAATGTTTTACGATTCGAACGATATTCAACTTTCTACTGAAACGGATGCTGTAAGCTTTGAAGACACTGCAAAAAAATACGAAGCATGGGACTGGAATGTGATGACTATTAATGGAAACGACCAGGATGAGATAAGAAATGCTTTAAATTCAGCACAAAATGAAAAAAAACAGCCTACCCTTATTATAGGTAAAACAATAATGGGGAAAGGAGCCCTCACTGAGGAAGGTGATTCATTCGAAAGACAATCATCAACTCATGGCATGCCTCTTTCATCGGCAGGTGCCTCATTTGAAAATACCATTAAAAATTTAGGTGGAGATCCAAAAAATCAGTTTGTGATCTTTTCAGATGTTAAAGAATATTGGAACAAAGTCAATAAGGCTAAAATTCAAAAAGCAAAAGAGAAGAAGGAGAATCAATACCAGTGGGAATCTGAAAATCCTGAGCTTGCTGTCAAACTCAATAACTATTTCAATGGTGTCATTCCTGAAATTGATTTCAGAGCGATTGAACAAAAATCAAATGGGGCCACTCGAGGTGCTTCCGGTATAATATTATCCCATTTTGCTGAGAAAATTGAGAACATGATAGTAGCTTCGGCTGATCTGTCTAATAGTGATAAAACAGATGGATTCCTGAAAAACTCGAGGCAGTTTGTAAGAGGAGATTTTGGAGGAGCATTTTTACAGGCAGGAGTATCAGAACTGACAATGGCAGCTGTTGCAAACGGAATGGCTTTGCACGGTGGCGTTATACCGGTTTGTGCTACGTTTTTTGTTTTTTCCGATTACATGAAGCCTGCGGTACGTCTTGCCGCACTTATGGAATTGCCGGTTAAATATGTCTGGACACATGATGCCTTCAGGGTAGGGGAGGATGGGCCTACTCATCAACCGGTTGAACAGGAAGCTCAGATACGACTTCTTGAGCATTTGCGAAATCATTCGGGGAAAAGAAGTATGTTAGTTCTCCGACCGGCAGATGCTTTTGAAACCAGTGTTGCATGGAAAATGGCATTAGACAATTCGGATACTCCGACAGCCTTACTGCTTTCAAGGCAAAACATACAAGATATTCCGGCTAAATCTGACAGGTATAAGGAAGCCCTTCAGGCTGAAAAAGGCGGGTACGTTGTTCATCAGGATTCTGGTGAAATAGATATTGTGTTGGTTGGAAACGGTTCGGAAGTATCGATTCTCATTGAAGGAGCTCAATTATTAAAGGAAAGAAAAGGATATAAGGTACAGGTTGTATCAGTTATTTCAGAAGGATTGTTCCGTGAACAAAGCAAGGAATATCAGGAAATTGTTGTTCCGGGTAATAAACCAGTTCTGGGATTGACAGCCGGACTTCCTGTCACTCTGCAAGGCCTGGTGGGATGTAAAGGCAAAGTAATAGGTCTCGAAAGTTTTGGATTTTCGGCACCTGCAAAAGTCCTGGATGAAAAGTTTGGTTACACAGCTGAGAATGTGTTTAATCAGACAATTGCATATTTAAATGAAAAACAAATTATAAACAGATGAATAAAAGATAATTAACCATATTAATATAATAACAAGAAAAGAGGCTTCACAGGGAGCCTCTTTTGGTATAAATGCATGTTCAAAACAGACATTAACACAAATTTATTCCATTTTTGCTACTCCCCATGTTAGTGAGATTCTCTCCTGGGGTGCCAAAACTATTAAACCTTTTTTATTATTGAAAGCGTTTGGAGCACACGTCATAGGTTCAATGGCAATTGATTTTCTCGAAGGAGGAGTATAAATCTGGAGATAGTTGTATTTGTTTATTCCTGTTTCCTGCCATATTTTGTATTTAACATTACCTTGTTTGTTTTCAATTATTATTTCAGCTTGTTTCTCTTCTGTATTCAATAGAAAACAACTATCCAGATTCGTATTTCCCAGTACGGCCAGTGTATTAAAATTACTATACCTACTTGATTTACCTGTTGGAATTCCTTTATCATTCACTTCCAGTATTTCTTTGGATGGGAATTGAATGGATAAATTATCTATAACAACATTTCCGGCAATGAAATATGGATGCCAGCCATGTCCCACAGGTATTGATTCATCAGATAGATTTGAGATCTTTGTAGTACAGGTAAAGAGTTTTGACTCGTTCCATGAATAATCTATTTCAATCAGATATTTGAAGGGATAACCGGCAATAACTTCTTTTAGCATGTATCTTATAATCAGGGTACATCCTATATCACCATCTTCTTTGATTAGGAGTTTAAACTCCTGATCATAAACCAGACCATGTATCGCATTGTTTTCGTGTGGAAAGTTAAGGGGAAGTTGCATGAATTGTTCATTGAACAGGTATTTTCCACCTTCAATACGATTAGGAAAAGGAAATAGATTACTTCCTTTAAAAGATGTCATCAGGTTTTCTTCAACATCTTTTGATGATGTGTAACCATCAATGATATCAACCAATCGATTGCCTTGTTTAAGAACAAGATTATTAATTGAACCACCAAGATATGGAAGTACGGAAGCATACTCACCTGTATGACTATCCTGCAGTTTATAGAGGGAGAATGCTCCAAATTCTTCTTCAGTAATATAAAATCTAGGTTTAATGTCAGTCATCTTTATTCATTAAATGTATTGGTTAATTATGCTCTCAAAAAGTTCCTGTTTCCCGCTTATTGTTTCAGGTTCTCCAGCCTTAATGGCTAATTTCCTAAGTTCTTCAAGTCCTATTTTGCCTTCTTCAAAAGCTTTTCCTTTTCCACTGTCGAATGATGCATATCGATTCTTACGCAGTTTTAAATAATCACTCTTTTCAAGAATGTTATTTGTAATGAGCAATGCACGAGCAAATGCATCCATTCCTGCAATATGGGCAATAAACAGATCTTCATTATCAGTCGAATTTCTTCGTCTACGTGCGTCAAAATTAACTCCGCCAGTGGTAAATCCGCCGGCCGGTATAATTACCAGAAGAGCTTCTACCAGTTCATAAAGATTTATCGGGAATTGATCTGTATCCCATCCGTTCTGATAATCGCCCCTGTTTGCATCGATAGATCCAAGCAAATCAGCATCAGCAGCTACCTGCAATTCATGTTGGAAGGTATGTCCGGCCAGGGTTGCATGGTTGACTTCTATGTTCAGTTTAAAATCTTTATCCAGGCCATAGTTTCTGAGAAATCCAATTACTGTTTCAGTATCAAAATCATATTGGTGTTTTGTTGGCTCCATAGGTTTTGGTTCGATAAGGAATGTTCCTTTGAAGCCATTTGCCCGGGCATAATTACGAGCTTTGGTCAACATCATTGCCAGGTGTTCTTTTTCACGCTTCATATTTGTATTAAGAAGAGACATGTATCCTTCCCGACCACCCCAGAATACATAATTTTCTCCTCCAAGAGCTATGGTGGCATCAAGTGCTCTTTTGATTTGTGTAGCAACATGCGTTAGTACTGTGAAATCAGGATTTGTGGCTGCTCCGTTCATATAGCGCGGGTGACTGAACACATTAGCTGTTCCCCAAAGTAGTTTGACTCCTGAATCAGCTTGTTTCTGTTTGGCATAATCAATCATCGCCTGAATATTTTTATCAGATTCCGCGATGCTCGATCCTTCCTGAACCAGATCAAAATCGTGAAAACAATAATAGGGAACACCAAGCTTGGTAATAAATTCAAAAGCAGCATCTAATTTGTTTTTGCCCCTGGTAATAGCATCTGTTCCTTCATCCCATTTAAAAACGTGTGTAGCTCCTCCAAACGGATCATTACCATCTCCGCCGAACGTATGCCAATAAGCAATGGCAAATCTGAAAAAATCTTTCATTGATTTGCCGGCGACTATTTTATTTTCATCATACCATTTGTACGCCAGTGGATTTTTAGATTCTTTGCCTTCGAACCGAATTTTCCCTATTCCCGGAAAATATTCATTCTTTCCTGTCACTACATTCATTTTATTTTTTTTAGTTTAACATTTTGTCTAGTACAGAGTACCACTTGTTATAAGCTTCTTTATATTGATCTGTATAATTTTTGTCAGGTTCTACTAAAGAAAGCTTTTTCAGATTAGAAAATGCGTCTTCGAAATTCGAGTAAATATTTGAACCGACACCTGCACCTCGTGCTGCACCCTCTGCACCATCCGTATCATATAAGTCAATTGCCACCTGTGTTATTCCCGACAGTGTATCCCGGAACACAGGACTCAAAAACATGTTTGCATGACCGGCACGGATTTTTTCTACATGAATACCTGTATGTTCAGCCATGATATCTATGCCATACTTAAAAGAGAATGCTATTCCTTCCTGGGCAGCCCGAAAAGTATGTGATGAATTGTGTATGTTGAAATTCAGGTTACTGATCTGGCAACCTGTATGTCTGTTTTCAATTACTCTTTCAGCTCCATTGCCAAAAGGAATGATGGATAAACCTTCAGAACCAATCGGAACTCGCGATGCTTGCTCATTTATTTTGGAATATGATATCTTTGATCCGGCAACATTTTTATGCATCCAGCTGTTTAGAATACCTGTCCCGTTGATACATAAAAGAACTCCCATCCTGGCTTCACTGTCAGTATGGTTTACATGAGCAAAAATATTTACCCGGGATTTCGGATCGTATGCAAAACTCTCGGTAACTCCATATACTACTCCTGAAGTGCCAGCTGTTGCAGCAATCTCACCCGGCTGCAGAACATTTAAAGAAAACGCATTGTTTGGTTGATCTCCTGCTCTGTAAGCTACAGGAATTCCAGGTTTTAAGCCAAGTTCCCTGGCAACATCTTTCAATAACTCACCCTGATTTCCAAAGACAGGGACTATCTCAGGTATGAATTCTGGCTTTATCCCATAATAATCAAGAAGAAAATCAGCGATTTTATTGTCAGGGAAATTCCACATAATGCCTTCAGATAATCCTGTAACAGTAGTAGTAGCATCACCTGTCAGTCGCATGGCAATATAATCGCCCGGAAGCATTATTTTATAAATTTTATTGTATAATTCGGGCTCATTGTCTTTGACCCACTTAAGTTTAGATGCAGTAAAATTTCCTGGTGAATTCAATAATTTTGAGAGGCATAGTTCATTTCCTAAATCCCTGAAGGCAGTATTTCCAAGCTCAACTGCCCGGCTATCGCACCAAATGATGGAGGGCCTGATGACAGTATAATTTTTATCTATACAAACAAGGCCATGCATCTGATAGGTAATTCCAATCGCCTGTACCAATGTCAAATCAACATTCTCAATTTGAGACAATTCACGAAGTGCATAAATAATATTCTGCCACCAGTCTTCAGGATTTTGCTCAGCCCATCCAGGTTTGTATGAAATGATCTTCATCTCTTGTTTTGGGTATTGGGCCGATGCTAAATTTTTACCCGAATCTGCGTCCAGTAGTGAGAGTTTAACACTTGAACTGCCAACATCAATTCCCAGAAGAATCATAGTGCCTAAATTATTAATATTAAAACAAAAACTTACAATTAGAAACTAAAAGAAAGAACAAGTGGAAATAGTCACAACGACTACAAGTCTAATCAATTTTTTCTATAATGTCAAACAATTTTATAAAAACTTAATAACCTGAGCTTTAAATATAATGTCAAATCGTTTAATAGCTTATTCAATACATAGGTTTTTTTTCACTGTAAACATTTTAATAGTATCTGCAAAGTAAATGCTTTTACATATATTAGGAACACATGAGTCTGATAGTAAATAAATATTAAATATTTCATAGCTTTGAATATAATATTGTTTTTGTGATGAATAAAAGCAAAATTAATGCACTGATCTCTCTTCTGGATGATACCGATACGGAAGTTATAAATACAGTTACTGATAATTTGTTTAAACAGGGTATTGAGATTATACCTCAACTTGAGAAAGTCTGGGAATCAACTCTTGACGAGAGGTTACAGGAAAGACTGGAAAATGTTATTCATAATATACAATTTGATACCACCAAAAAGAACTTAAAAGCATGGTGCGATAGTGGCTTCGAATATGTATTGGAGGGAGCTGGTTATCTTGCCCAATTTCAATTTCCGGAAATTGATATGAACACCCTTGATTCTGAGATTGATAAAATAAAAGATGATATATGGCTCGAAATCGGTAGTAATCTAACAGCTCTTGAGAAGGTGAGAATCCTGAACTATGTGATTTATGATCTTCACAAATACATGAGGAACACGAATAATTTTTATTCTCCCCAAAATTCATTCATCAACCAGGTTATTGAAACTAAGAAAGGCAACCCGATTTCTCTGGCAATAATATACATGTCTGTGGCATACAAGTTGAAAATGCCTGTTTTTGGAGTAAATCTCCCAAAAAACTTTATTCTGGCATATAAAGATGAATACAATCAACACGATTCAAGGAATGAATCAGAGGATACTTTATTTTACATTAATCCTTATAACAAGGGAGCTGTGTTAGGGAAAAGGGAGATAGACTACTTTATCAAGCAGCAAAACTTACAATACGATAAGTCATATTATACAACCTGCACGAATAAAGATATTATAATAAGACTTATCAACAATTTAATTCTTTCTTATAAAAAGCTCGGGTTTAAAGACAAAATCGAACGTCTGCTGGAACTTTCTAAAGTTCTTTAGGTGCCCTTTAATTATTTGGCAAAACTTACTGCCCGGGTTTCACGGATTACTGTAATTTTAACCTGTCCGGGATAAGTCATTTCATCCTGTATTCTTTTAGCGATTTCATATGATAATGAGTCAGCATCTTTATCCGATACTTTATCGCTTCCAACTATTACTCTGAGTTCCCTCCCTGCCTGGATAGCATATGTTTTTAGAACACCAGGATAAGAAAGAGCAAGATTTTCCAGTTCTTTCAACCGTTTTATATATGATTCAACCACTTCACGTCTTGCTCCCGGCCGTGCACCTGATATTGCATCGCATACCTGAATGATGGGAGATATCAGACTGGTCATTTCCACTTCATCGTGGTGTGCACCGATAGCATTGCATATTTCTGGTTTCTCTTTGTACCTTTCTGCCAGTTTCATTCCGAATACTGCATGAGGAATTTCGGGTTCATCATCAGGTACTTTTCCAATATCGTGCAGCAAACCGGCACGTTTTGCAAGCTTTGGATTTAATCCGAGTTCTGATGCCATAATTGCTGAAAGATTAGCTACTTCCCTGGAGTGTTGAAGAAGATTTTGCCCGTAAGATGATCTGTATTTCATTTTGCCTATAAGCCTGATCAATTCGAGATGCAAGCCATGGATACCAAGATCGATAGTAGTACGTTTACCTACTTCAGCAACTTCTTCTTCAATGTGCTTACGGGTTTTGGTGACAATTTCCTCAATACGAGCCGGATGAATTCGTCCGTCAGTGACTAATTGGTGTAGTGATAATCTTGCGATCTCACGGCGCACAGGATCAAAAGCAGATAAGATGATTGCTTCAGGAGTATCGTCAACAATAATCTCAACCCCGGTTGCAGATTCAAGAGCTCGTATGTTTCTTCCTTCACGGCCGATAATACGACCTTTTATTTCGTCACTTTCAATGTTAAAAACTGTTACAGCATTTTCTATAGCTGTTTCAGTAGCAGTGCGCTGAATCGTTTCTATTACCACTTTCTTAGCTTCGCGTGTTGAAGACATCTTGGCTTCATCCATAATTTCATTTACATAAGACATGGCCTCTGTTTTTGCCTCTTCTTTCAGCGATTCTATAAGATGTTGCTTAGCTTCATCTGCTGATAATCCGGATATAGCCTCCAATTGTTCGACCTGCTGTTTATGTGATTTATCAAGTTCTTCTGACTTGTTTTCTATCAATGCCATTTGTGAAGTCATGTTCTCGCGAATTAAATCCACTTCTTTTTTTGCCCGTTCGTTTTCTTCAATCTTCTGAGAGAGAATGGACTCTCTCTGATTGAATTTGTATTCAGCAGAAGTAAGTTTGTTATTTCTTTCGTTGATATACTTTTCGTGTTCGGTTTTTAGCTGGAAAAACTTCTCTTTGGCTTGAAGGATTTTATCTTTTTTAATAACCTCTGCTTCAGATATAGCTTCGTTAATAATATTTTTACTTTTTCGACTTAGGGATAAATTCCACAAAAGGTAAGATAAAATGCCACCTGCAATCAGTGAAACTCCGCTAACTATCACTAATTTCATCAGCGATGCTGATCCTGTTATCTGTAATAATGTTATCATATTTTTAGCACTTAAGGGTTATAAAAAACCCGCATATTTCTTCAATTATTTATTGAAACCCCATCTCGACATGGGTGGAGTTGCCAAACTATTTCAGGTTTCCATTGTTCCGAAAATCGGAATTCCTGACGAATCAGGACCATGGCCTGCCTTTGATAATTTGAGCAAAACTCCAAAGTATAAATTGTTGAGTTTCACAAATTCTTGAAGAAACTATGCGGGCTATATTTTGATATAATATGTAAAGAACCTAATTACTCTTCCTTCAGATATACTTCCAGTTCTTCATTTAATTCTTTTATGCTCTGCACCAGTTGCGATGTGTCCTTTTGATCTTCATGTTCAATTAATTTCGTCACATAATGCAACGCAGCCATGGCAAGAAAATCTTGTACATCTTTATCAGAGTATTTTTGCTTGTATTGAAGAACCTTTTCATTTATTATTTTTCCTGCTTTCCTTATTTTCTCCTCGTCTCTCCTGTCAACTTTAAGTGGATAATACCTGTCTGCCAAATTCACTCTTATGGAAAGCTTATCATCCATAGTATGATTTATTTATTTAAAAGAGCAATACATTTATCAATCTCCCGCACAATTCTGTTTACTTTAATTTTTGCCTCATGACTTGAACCTGATGCTTCGGTAAAAGTCTTAGCAAGTAGTATGTTCTCGTATTTTATATGATTATCGTCAGTTTCTCTTTTTAATGTATGAACAGTTATTTTAAGTTTTTCGTTTTCTTCCTTTAGTTCCCTGTTCTCTTCTTTTTTCGTTTGATAGAAATTAATTATTTGTTTAAGATTATTTCTCAGATCTGTAATTATATTGTTGTGATTGCTTTCCATTCACTAATTAATATTACAAAGTTAACCCGAACTCACAAATATAAAAATTTATCTTCTCATTTTTACTACTCTGAAATATTGTCTTAGTTTTGCAAATTTCATAGATTCTGGACTAAGGAAGACATATGATTAAATTTATAAAACTTTTAACTAAGTTCCTGGCAATAGGTCTGTTCTTAAAAATGATTCCGGCTTATACATTTTGCCAGTCTAACTACCTGGCAGACTTTGATTCCCCCTTACATATTCCTCTCTTACTCTCAGGTAATTTTGGTGAATTACGATCGACTCATTTTCATGCCGGAATTGATATTAAAACTCAGGGCAAGATCGGACAACCGGTTTATTCAGTTGAGAAAGGATACATTTCACGGATCAAGATTCAAAGTGGAGGATATGGCAATTCCATTTATATAACTCACCCAAATGGTTACACAACAGTATATGGGCATCTGGATAGATACAACACAGACATTCAGGATTATGTAAAACAAATGCAGTATAAACTTCAGAAATTTGAAGTCGATCTTTATCCTTCCGGGAATAGATTTACCTTCGAGAAGGGACAACAATTTGCCTATTCGGGAAATACAGGAAGGTCCGGAGGTCCTCATCTGCATTTTGAAATAAGAAAATCGAATGGCCAGATTCCTGTAAACGTGTTGAAATTTGACTTCCCGATCAAAGACGAACAACCACCTGAATTCAGGAATTTATACCTGTATTCATTTCCGCAGCAAAGAATAATTGGTAATAATGGTGAAGTAAGACAACAATATACTGTTACCAGAGAAAATGACTCAACCTACACGGTGCAGGATGTTATTCCACTGGAATATGATTACTATGGTATTGGTGCAGAGGTGTACGACTTTCTTGATGGATCAGCCAATCGATGTGGAGTATATTCCCTTGAACTCAAGGTAAACCAGGAATCTGTCTTTGCCCTTTCCATCGATGCAATTTCATTTGCACATACAAGGTACATAAATGCTCATATGGATTACGATTTGAAAACAACCGAAAGCAAAAGTGTACATCGTTTGTTTCTTTTACCGAATAACAAGTTGCCAATTTATCAGAATACTATTTCCGGTGCTTTGTATCAGGTTACAAATGATTCGGTACAAAGAGGTTTGATAATTGCCAATGATGCATATGGCAACAAATCAACAGTAACATTTTTCTTCAGGAAGAGCACAAAGGATGGCACTGAAATACCTGACAGGGATGATTCAAAATTTGTTAAATGGAATGAAGGAGCAGAATTTAAAACAGACAATGCTACCATAAGAATTCCTCCCGGCGCATTGTATCGTGACATAAGTTTTCATTATTCAAAAATACCCTCTCCTTCAGTATTTTCAGATACATTAATTATTCATAAAGAAAGTGAGCCTTTGCATAAAAAATTCACTATCAAACTCACTCCGGATTCTATTCCAAAATCCCTGGAATCCAAACTTATCCTTGCAAGAATTGATGGTAATAATAAATTATCATCCGAAGGCGGGGAATGGATCAACGGACAATTAAATGTTTATACCAGAAATTTCGGTAAATTTATTATTGTTGCTGACACTCTTGCGCCAATAATAGTTCCTGAAAATTTTACTGAGAATGGTGAATTCCTTGAAGGACAGAAAATTACATTTAAAGTTGAGGATGAATTATCAGGTTTGAAATCATATAATGCATACATCGACAATAAATGGGCTTTACTTGAATATGATGCAAAGAGTCATACAATGAGTTATACTATTGATAATGAAAAACTGGATTCGGGAAAAATCCATTCTCTAAAGCTTCATTTAGTGGATATGAAGAATAATATTGCAGTTTTCGAAAGCCAGTTTAACTATTAATTGAATGAAATCGAATTATACAGTGATCGGTATGATGTCGGGGACAAGTCTTGATGGAGTCGATGTTGCTGTTTGTTCATTTTTTAAGAATAATTCAATCTGGGGATATGATTTGTTGCACTCAAAGACATTTCTCTACGAGAACTACTGGAAAAAAGCTTTAAAAGGTGCACCAAACCTGAATAGTGAAGAGCTTGCTAAAATGGATCGAATATATGGTGATTATCTGGGGCATATTGTAAATACAAGTGTTGAAGAATCAGGTATAAAAAGTGATTTGGTAGCTTCGCATGGCCATACAATATTCCACAAACCGGATGAAGGATACAGCCTGCAAATCGGGCATGGAGCAAATATTACCACAGTTACCGGTTTGGATGTTGTATCTGATTTCAGATCCACCGACATTGCAAATGGAGGACAGGGAGCGCCTTTGGTACCGGTTGGGGATAAACTACTGTTTGGTAACTATCAGGCCTGCCTTAATCTTGGAGGTTTTTCAAATATTTCATTCGACTTTCATGGAAAACGCCTGGCATTTGATGTTTGTCCTGTAAATATTGTTCTGAATTACTACGCTAACAAATTGGGACACGAATATGATAATGGTGGAATCATCGGTATGAAAGGAAAAGTCTCCATACCTCTGTTGAATCGATTGAACTCAATGCCTTACTATTCAGAAACACCGCCCAAATCTTTAAGCAGAGAATGGATAGAAACTGAATTATTGCACGTAATGGAATCAGTTAACTGCTCATTGGAAGATAAGCTTTGCACGTTCTACCAACATATTTCCAACCAGATTGTTACCACATTTGTAAAATATGATTTGCATGATATCCTGGTGACCGGTGGAGGAGTTCACAATGGTTATCTTATGCAAATGCTCATTGAAAATTCAACTGCCAGATTAAAAAAACCAGATTCAAAAACTATTGATTACAAGGAAGCTATTGTTTTTGCGTTTTTGGGATTGTTGAGATATCTGGGCCAAATTAATTGTTATGCCTCAGTGACCGGGGCAAAAAGTGATACCGTATGCGGATCATTGTATTGTGGACAAAAATAGAAAGTGGGTCTTCTGACCCACTTTCAAACCCTAACTACATAAAACAATCCAGTTACTAACTAAATCCTAACCACTAACAAAAAGATATGAAATTACAAATATTCTTATCCAATAGGATTATGCCACAAAGATAGCTATTATAGTCAAAAATACCATAACTTACATTTTATTTTTTATTAAGCAATCGATGATAATGACTAACTGGATTAATTTGTTTGTATATGATCATATATTCTAGTTAATTATTTATGATAAATTAAAACTTATATTCACAAATATACGATACCATGAGAAACATATCATTTGGTGTAACACTGTTATTTATCTCACTAAACATTACAAATGCATGTACAAATTTTCTTATTACAAAAGGGGCATCGGCCGATGGATCGACAATGATTACATATGCTGCTGATTCACATGTGTTATATGGTGAGCTGTATTACTGGCAGGCACAAAAGCATGATCCGGCAGATTCTTTAACAATATATGAATGGGATACAGATTTTGAACTGGGAAAGATAAAACAGGTATATGAGACCTACAAGGTGGTAGGTAACATAAATGAACATCAACTCGCAATTGGCGAAACAACATTTGGAGGAAGGCCTGAATTAATTGACACAACAGGAATCATTGATTATGGCAGTCTTATGTATATAACATTACAGCGTGCAAAAACCGCACGTGAAGCAATACATATTATGAACACTCTTGTAACTGAATACGGGTATTACAGTTTGGGTGAATCATTCTCTATAGCCGATCCTGATGAAGTATGGATAATGGAATTAATTGGTAAAGGAGCAGGCAATAAGGGTGCGGTCTGGGTTGCCAGAAGAATCCCTGATGGTTTTATTTCAGGTCATGCTAACCAGGCAAGAATATTAACATTCCCGTTAAATGATCCCGACAATTGCCTGTACTCGGAGGATATTATCTCTTTTGCCAGGGAAAAGGGGTATTATACTGGCAGGGATGAGGATTTCAGCTTTGCTGATGTCTATGCTCCAATTGATTTTGGAGGAGCCAGGTTTTGTGAAGCCAGGGTATGGTCAGGATTCCGCAGAGTAAATAATGCTATGATGAAATATGAGGATTATGCTATGGGAGAAAACCTTGAGAATCGAATGCCTTTATGGGTAAAGCCTGAGAAAAGACTCACCGTAAAGGATGTAATGGAACTGATGCGAGATTATTTCCAGGGCACAAGAATGGATATGACCAAAGACATAGGGGCAGGACCATATGATTGTATTGTTCGCTGGCGTCCTCTTGTCTGGGAGTTGGACAGTGTAAGTTATTTTAATGAACGGGCAATTTCAACCCAGCAAACAGGTTTTTCTTTTGTAGCACAATGCCGTAACTGGTTGCCGGATCCAATTGGTGGAATACTATGGTTTGGAGTAGATGATACATACAGTACAGTATATGTTCCTATGTATTGCGGGATAAATGAGGTGCCGGAAAGTTATGCTGCTGGAAACGGTTCAATGATGAAGTTTAGTGATAGTTCTGCTTTCTGGATCTTCAATCAGGTGTCAAATTTTGCCTATACAAGATACAATATAATGATTCCTCATATCAGGAAAAAACAGGCCGCACTTGAACAGAAATATATTGAAGAGATTGATGGTATTGATAATAAGGCAGAAGAGCTTTATACAATTGATAAGAAACAGGCCCTTGAATTGTTAACTGAATTCTCAGTAAGCATGGGAAATCAGACAACAGATATATGGAAGGAATTGTATCATTATCTTTTTACCAGGTATATGGATGGAAATATAAAAACTTATGTTGATGGACAACAAAACCCTGAGTTGGAACAACCTGGCTATAGTGAAAAATGGTACAGGAAAATTGTTGATGAGACCAATGATAAGTTTTTATATAAAGGAGAGGATAGCCATTAACAATTTTCTTTCACCAAAATATCACTGGATCTATTGTGTTGATTGAAAAAATATTTGTAATATTGCGACCTGAATTTTTCAGGGTATAAACCTTAAAAAAATATAATAGGATGGACTTAATAAAGGTGGCTGAAGATCAATTTAATACTAAAAAAGAATTTCCAAAGTTTGCAGCAGGAGACACAATTACAATACACTATAAGATTAAAGAGGGAAACAAAGAGAGAATTCAGAATTTTAGGGGAGTTGTCCTTCAACGCAAAGGAAATGGTCTGAAAGAAACATTTACCGTCCGGAAAATGTCTGGCAATATTGGTGTGGAAAGAATATTCCCTATTGCCTCACCATTTATCGACAAAATAGATATCAATAAAAAAGGACGTGTGCGCAGGGCGAGAATATTTTATCTACGTGATTTAACCGGGAAAAAAGCACGCATCCAGGAAAAACGATTAATCTAAACTTTTAAGACAGCCTCTTTTATTTGTGTTACTCTAAAAGTTTATCAGCTTTTATCCTGGCATTCTTAAGGATTTTTTCAGCCTTGGCATCTGCTTCACTTTCAATTTTCCTCGCCTTTTTCTCACCCTCACTTCTCAATTTTTTAGCAGCCGGTTCTGCTGCAGCTTGCGTTATAGGATTTCTTGCTTCATCAAGTAATTTCTTTGCATTAGCATTGGCTTCATACCGCACAGCATCGGCAAGTCTTTTAGCTTCTGATTTTACATTGGCGGCTTGTTTTTCTGCTTCTTTCATTATCTTATCTGCTTCAGCTCTGGCTTGTTTCTTAGCTTCTTTTTTGGCTTCTTCCTTTTTCTCTTCAATAACTTGTTTGCCTGTTTCAATTAATTCTTCTTTAATCTCGGTAGTTGTCTTGGTGATGTTGTCTTTCAAGTCGATGCTAACCTTAGGATCCTTCATTTTACCGGTTATTTTTGCGAGTAAATTAACTGTTTCTGATTTGGGAATGGCAATCCCTTTTGATGCAGCACTTTTGTACAAATCATTGATTGCCTTATTCTCCAGTCCCAGCAACTTACTTGGTGCACTCAGGTTGATCCCGTAATTCAGGGTGTTTTCAAAAGACTGTTCACCTGCAATCAACATGGTAACATCTCCCATCCTGGTTTCAAAAGGATCAACGAAAACGTGACCGTCTATTATTTCGAAATCAATTTCCAGGTCATTTAAAGCCAGGTTATTGAAGGCATCCGTATTAAGGACATTTCCTATAGCGCTAAAAGCATCCGAGCTTTTGATACTGAGGCGCCTGGATGCGAGGCTACCTTCTCCTGCAATAGAACTCAATACAGGCTTCATATCGGAAGCTAAAAAGCTTGTGAATCTCATGCCGAGAGATACTTTTCCTTCTGTTTTTGAGGCAATTGGTGCTATCCTGGCCAGTACATCAAAAGCAACAAAACACATGGGGACATCAATGTTACTGGCATTAAAATTAAAGTCGACAAGAGGACTTTTAATATCCTGAGTATTATATTCTCCTGAGAGAATAAAATTTCCATCCAGCATATTCATACTCAGATTCTCCATGATTACTTTTTTATCTTTCACTACAATAATTCCTTTAACATCATTAATTTCAAGCTTATCATAAAAGAGTTCACTTATAGAAGCTTGTAGTCTGAAATCGATATTTCCTGGTACTTCTATTACTTCCAGAGGAAGTGTATCTGCTTTTGGATCTGGTTCTTCAGTTGCTTTACTTTCTGCCATGAATTCATTCAGGTCTATATGGTTCGAATTCAGAGTGAGTTTACCTTTAATTGTCTCATCTTTTAAAACATAAGGTATATAATTGCTTAGCTGGCCATACATACTAAAATCACTTAATCCCAGGGTAGCACTAAAAGATGAAACTTCCATAAATTCAGGTGAGAAGCTGATTTTTGATTCCTTTAAGAGAAATGCCCTTGGTATATCAGCGCTATTGTAGAACAGATTTGTAATTTCAATATTCCCGTCAGCTTTAAATTCATCGTATTTTTGATTTTCAATTGAAGATACTTTACCCATCCAGTCAAGTTTCACTTTAATAATTCCTTTCATCTCGGTATTTTCTATTGGTACTACGTCACCAACTGTGGCAAGATCGATTGCTGCGACTAGCTGGCCGTTTGTGAAAGGATCAGTAACAGGATTTCGCAGATTTAAGGAAAGATCAACAGAATTTGTACCAAGATCAACATGAAATTTATTAACATCAAGGGTCGTATTATCAATTTGAATTCCATCGTAATGCAGGTCCAGATCAATTTCTATATTATCTGCTGATTTTGGCAGGTCGGGATAACTGAAAGTTGCATTTTTAACAAGCAGTTTCAGGTCTACACTGGGAGTAGTATTCTCGGTAATTGAGCCCTTCACATTACCATCCAGCTTCAGACTTCCAGTTGTTTTCAGATCGGTAAAATCAGTCATATATATCGCTGGTACTAATGACAGTAGAGTTTTAAAGTCAGTATTGCCAGTGTTAAAAGCCAGGTTGGTAATAATATTTCCAGGTTCCGGTATTTCCAGACTGCCATCAAAATTCAGGGTAAGTTTGTTGAGAGAAACGCTATTCTCATTTAATTTATAAATTGATTCCTTTAGATTAGCATCGATATCGAAATGTATTGAAAGCATAAGGTTTTTAGCATAGCGAATACCCCCCATAACAAGATTTACTTTCTCTGTTTTTGAATCAATCACCAGTTCTGAAAAATCTTTGGATAAATCACCGGAGAGGGTGAAATTCAAGTTTTCAAATGATGCCAGAAGCCTGGACTTATAATCAGAGTAATTCAAGCTTGCATTGCTTATTTTAAAAACCTTCAGGGTAACTTGTGCAGTGAATTCTGTTGCTGTTGTATCTTCGGGCTCATCTTCGGCTTTCTCGGGAACAATATCCCAGTTTGCTTCACCGGTTTCTAATACAATAGCATTTACATATGGTTTATTAATATAAATACGCTTGATCTTAATGTTCTCCATTTTGATGGCACTAATAATATCAAGGGCAATATCTATCGAATGTATAGTGAGAAGGGTGTCTCCTTCAAAGCTTTCAATACCAACAACAACCAGGTTCTTAAGCCGGACACCTGCATTGGGAAAATTGCGAATCAATGATATGTTAATATCTGAAAAGGAGGCTTTCGCATTCAGATTTTTTTCCAGTTGTTCATTAGCGATAGAGATAATTTTGCCCTTGAAAAGAAATGGAGATGCAAATAATACAGCGAGGATAAGAAGAACAATTATCAGAAAAACTTTGAAGAATTTTTTCATAATTGATATGGTTTAGGTGTTTATTAAAGTTATGAATAAAGCATTAATTATTGTATTCATTCGTCTTTAAATGTTTTAAAAAGTTATTGGGCAATTGTTAATAAAGAAAGACAACATTTCTGCACAGATCACGTGAAGGACATTAAGTGCAACAACTAAGGCGAAAAAATGCTATATGTAAAGTCTTCTCCTCTCATTAAAAGTATAGTTGATAAAGTTACAGAAGCCAACATGGACATACCAAGAACCTAATCAATTTTTTTGTCAACAATTCTTTTTAATCCTGGGAAATAGCTTGTAAGATCATTTAAAATGACTTAACTTAAATAAGTCAAAGCATTGCAAAATGTTTTTTTTATGCGAGGTATATTGAGGAGCTATCCGGGAAAATTCATTTTTGTTTTTATAATAGTACTTGTATCAGTGAAGGCAGGCTTATTGCTTGTAGAACCTCCATATTATACTGCAATCATCTGGCCTGCATTTGGTATTGCAACAGGATTTCTAATGCTTTATGGCATACGTTATATGCCAGCGGTCTTACTTGCTTTGTTTACAGGTTTTTATTTCCATGATTATACTGCCATTGAGCTATTGATAACTCCTTTAAAAATTGCTGTAATACTAAGTTTACTGGGAAGTGTTATAATACTTGCGAAACACCTTTTCCTATCACGAATGCTGAAGAATGATTCTTCAATAGCAGAACCCATAATTTTCACCAGACTATTTTTAATACTGGCTACTATCTCCATAATACTATGTGTTGTACCAGTGTTATTTAACTTTGGAACGTTTATCGTTGCCAAATCAACAGCTCAATACATTACACTGTCCTGGATCAGTTCCGATCTGGTTGGATCAATTATTTTTATTCCTCTTTTTATAAGCTTTAAGACAAAAAAACCTGCTGACAGAGAAGGAGGGTATTTGGAAAAGATATCACTGGCAGTACTGCTCATTTCATTTATTCTCTTAATACTACTGATAAATAAAAATCATCTTCTGAAGGTTTCATACCTGCTGATTCCCTTTTTTTTCTGGATTGCTTTTCGATTTAATTATAGAGATGCAGCTGTATCGCTTGTAATTTTATCCATTCTTTCGACTTATGTAGTCATGTATCAATCAGATGACCTGGCAGGAAAAGAATATTTCCATTCGGTTTACTTTTACCACATGTATTTATTTATAAGCGTTGTTGTATATTTTATGATCAATGCATTTTCTGTCCGGAGAAAAATGATCAACGAGGTTCTTCAGCAAGAAATCAATAGACTCTCTTCAGGCAAGAAAGAGGAGAGTATTGACTTATAAGAGTCCTTACACAAGCAATTTGAATTATTACAAACAGCTATCGAACAAAGTCCGGGAAGTATAATTATAACCAATCCTGACGGCGAGATTGAATATGCCAATCCGGCTTTTGCAAAAATAACCGGGTACACTATTGAGGAAGTAAAAGGTAAAAATCCCAGCATACTTAAATCCGGTTTTCAACCTGATTCTTATTATAGGGTATTATGGAATACTATTACAAAAGGCGAAATCTGGACAGGAGAGTTTTACAACAAAAAGAAAGATGGTACATATTATTGGGAAGAAGCGACAATTGCGCCGGTTTATACAGGAAAGAAAATTTCGCATTATATATGTACAAAACAAGATATAACTGTAAGGAAAGAAACAGTGGAAGCAATCAGAACAAGCGAGGAAAAATTCAGATCGTTTTTTGAGAATACAAATGTGAATATTTTGCTCATCGATCCCTCTTCCGGCAAAATAGACTCTGCCAATAATACAGCAATCGAATATTATGGTTATTCGAAGAAAGAATTGTCGGGTTTGACATTCTTCGATTTATGCGAAATGCAGCAAGATATCGTTTCCGAGAAATTGCAAAGCGTTCTCGACGGAAGCAAAAGAATGATCCCCCTGCGTCAGAAACTCAAAAATGAGCGTATCAAGGATGTGGAAGTTTACCCGACACCTGTTAAAATTAATGATAAAAACATTCTATTCACCATTGTACAGGATGTTACAAGAAGAAAAAAAGCTATTGCAGCACTTACAGAAAGTGAATCAAAAAAACTGGCACTGTTAAAAATAATTCCTGATTTGATATATGTTATAAATAAGCAGCGATTATTATTAGATATATATACTGATAAGCCTTCTGAACTGGTAATGCCTCCAGCCAAAATGTTAGGTAAAAAAATTGGTAAGATGTTACCGGCAGGTTTAGGTGATACATTTGAGAAACACTTTAAAGTTGCTTTTAAAACCAGAGAAATTATTACTTTCGATTATTCGTTTACAACAAAAGACAGGGAGACTTTTGAAGAAGCGCGATTGATAGTTAGCGGAGAAGACGAGTTGCTGGTTATTATCAGGGATATCACCAGTTTAAAAAGATCTGAACAGGAATTGAAACAAGCCTGGGAAGAAGCTGAAAAAGCAAACAGTGCAAAAAGTGTATTCCTGGCCAATATGTCTCACGAAATACGAACTCCTATAAATGCGATAATTGGATTTACTGAGTTACTGGGTCAGGAACTGACTGATTCACATCTCGAGAATTATCTGGGCTCAATCAAATCGAGTAGTAAAACATTGCTTAGCCTGATTGAAGATATTCTGGATTTATCAAAGATAGAAGCAGGTGAAGTTTCCGTTAAACCAGAATTTATCAATATCCGGACAATTCTTGAAGAAACCAAAAATATTTTCTGGTTAAAAATGAACCAGAAAAAAATAAATTTCAAAATTTCCATAGCAGAAGCAGTTCCTGAATTGTTGTACCTGGATGAATTAAGGCTACGGCAAATATTAATAAATCTTATTGGCAATGCATATAAATTTACAGAACACGGTCAGGTAAGTATTGATGTATCTGTTATAAAAGAAAGGAAAATCGCACATTCGGTTCTGGCAGATCTTTGTATTCGTGTTTCTGATACCGGTGTTGGAATTCCTGAAGAATTCCAGAAAAGTATTTTCGAAGCATTCAAACAGCAAGATGAGCTGGATAGCAGAAAATATGGCGGTACCGGATTAGGTTTAGCTATTACAAGCAGACTGGTTGAAATAATGAAAGGTGAAATAAGTGTAAGTAGTGAACCTGGAAAGGGAAGTACCTTTACCGTTACACTGCCTGATATTGCTACAAGCTCTATCGTTGAGGTCAAAAAGAGAAAATCTCCTGTAAAGAAACCAGGAGTGATATTTAAAGATGCAAAAGTGCTGATAGTTGATGATGTGATAACTAACAGAGAATTGATCAGAGGAATTATAAAGGGAGAAAACCTGAAAATTTATGAAGCGGCAGATGGAAAAGAAGCCATTAAATTAATACAATTGCACAGGCCCGATATTATACTGCTTGATTTGAGTATGCCAGGAGTAAATGGTTTTGAGGTTGCTGAATTCGTAAAAACCACACCTGATTTTAAAAGAATACCTGTTATAGCAATTTCGGCTATTCAGTTTTTTGGAATAGACGAACAAAAAATGAAATATCTTGATTTATTCCTTTCAAAACCAATCAATGTCAAAGAATTAAAACAACATTTAAAGAAATACATACCTTATGTTGAAGGCAGAGCAGGTGAAAGGAAAATCCCCGGAATTAAAAGCACCGTGCGTGATATAAATATAAATGAAAAAAATGCAAGTGTACTTAAGAAATCAATCAATAAGCTTACACAAGAATATTCAGTGGCAGCTGACACCTCTTCTTTTGAAGAGATTAAAAGTTTTGCAGTTGAATTGAATAAGGTAGCTAAAGATTTTAAGATCAATATTCTTCGTAAGACGGCGAAGAAGATAATAAAAGCATCAGAAAATTTTGATATCGAGGAGATGAATCAGTATTTATCAGAAATTCCTCAACTATTTAATCAGATCAATGAAAAAATTAAAAAAACCCGGATCAAAACAGATAGCAAGAAATAATTCGATCCTTATTGTTGACGATGTAGCAAAGAATATACAGCTTGTTGCAAAATTTCTTACCAAGGAAGGTTACAATTTGTTTTTCGCACAAAGCGGCGAAACTGCTTTAAAACAAATTGAGAGCAGAACATTCGATCTTGTTTTACTGGATGTAATGATGCCCGGAATGGATGGATTTGAGGTTTGTGAAAAGATAAAGAGCACAGAAAAAAACAAGGATATTCCGGTGATTTTTTTAACCGCCAAGACGGATGATGAAGCAATTGCGCAGGGATTTAAAATCGGAGGGGTCGACTACGTCACAAAACCCTTTACTCCAACAGAATTGGTTGCACGGGTAAAAACTCATCTTGAACTCAGAGCCCGGGAGAAAGAATTAAAAGATCTGAATAATACGAAAGATACTCTTCTTTCAGTTATTAGTCATGATCTAAAGACTCCCTTTTTTAATATCATGGGAATTGGAGAATTGCTCTTAAACGACTACCAGGAATACGATGAAAATACAATAAAAGAACTTATCGGGAATATGGTAGATGCGTCACGGGTTTCTCATATTCTGTTGGACAATTTATTGAACTGGACGCGTATACAGACAGGTAAAATTATTTATGAACCTGAAGTTGTTGATGTAGAAGAGCTTGTAAAAGAAAATTTAGCATTTGTTCATTCACAGGCAAAAAACAAGGAAGTAACATGTACATATAAATTATCAGGTAAAATTGAGGTATATGCCGATCTTAATATGTTTCATACGATAGTACGAAATCTGGTTACAAATGCTATTAAATATACACCTCGTGGAGGAAAAGTTGAAGTTAGTGTTGAAAAAGGCAAAAAAAAGGCTACAATTACTGTTCGTGATACTGGTGTTGGAATACCTGCTGAGAGGCTGGAATCTATTTTGGATCTTACCGAGTTTACAACCACACCTGGCACAGAGATGGAGACTGGCTCCGGATTTGGGCTTATACTTACCAGGGAATTTGTTGAGAAAAATAAAGGTGAAATGATTATCGAGAGTGTGGTAGGAGAAGGCAGTAGCTTTAAGTTTACACTGCCGCTTTCGGATAAAACTCTTGCCAGCAAAGAAAAATAGATAAGCACATATCTGATAATTGAATAATTTCTATATTTGCACTCCGATTAAGGATCCGTAGCTTAATTGGATAGAGCACCTGGCTACGGACCAGGAGGTTGGGGGTTCGAGTCCCTTCGGATTCGCAAGGAGCTGCGCAAAGTGCGTGGCTTCTGCTGTCTGATAGGGTTGATAAGAGTTATAGCGCATCGAAAAACCTGGTTAAATGGCAAAAAACCGCACAGAAACCTCACAGAAATCTTTGAAGGATGTAAAGATATGGTATAGAGATGATTACGTAAAACGTAATGGTACTGCCTTAATTTCTCTATTCCTTTATTTAAAAGGAGAGAGGGTTATTTTTAATACAAATATTTCTGTAAGTCCTGATTTTTGGGATTATGAGAAGAAAGTAATCAAGAAATCTCATCCACATGCGA
Organism: Bacteroidales bacterium; assembly: GCA_030626465.1. Classification (GTDB taxonomy): domain Bacteria; phylum Bacteroidota; class Bacteroidia; order Bacteroidales; family UBA10428; genus UBA10428. Next base: position 1,681 of record DAOUOU010000006.1, on the reverse strand, counting down.
AAGATTATAATATGATAATCGATACCTGTAAAGGGAGGATCAATGAAATTTTTGTGCGTTACCGACTGCAGCACAAAGAACTTACTCCGGACCTGCTGAAAAAAGAATATATTACTCCTTCAACCTATATCGATTTTTATGAATTTATGGAAAGGGCCATCATTGAACGTAAGGATGAACTAGAAAAAAGCACTATCAGACAGCACAAAGCTGCATTAAGCAAGCTTAAATCTTTTAAAAAGTCGTTAATGTTCAGTGAAATTGATGAGAAATTTATATTAAGATACCGCATTTACCTGATTAGAAAATACAAAAATAAGCTGTCCACAGTTTACAATAGTCTTTCCAGAATTAAAGCTTATCTGAATATCGCAAAAAAGGAAGGGATTATTAACAATAATCCGTTTGATCGAGTTAAGCTGGTAAAATCCGTTTCGGAAAGGGAATATCTTACTGAAGAAGAGTTACAGAGCCTCATTGCTCTATACAACAAGAAATATCTACCTGGTAATTATCAGAAAGTATTAAGGCATTATCTTTTTGCATGTGTCACCTCTCTCCGGATCTCCGATCTACGAGTGTTGAAAATGGAGCAGATCATTAACAACATACTTGTGTACTTTCCGGTGAAAACAAAAAAGAAAAAACCGAAAGCAGTGAAGATCCCATTGAAAAAATTAGCATGGCAACTGATCAGGGATGAATCTCCTAATCGTTTATCCGGAACTATATTCAATATGTACGCCGACCCGACCACAAACCGGATGTTGAAAGATATTATAAAAGAAGCCGGGATTAAGAAAGACATCACATTTCATTCTGCCAGGCATACCTTTGCTACTTATTTTTTAAGGAAAACAAAAAACATCCTGGTATTGAGAGGTCTCCTGGGTCATTCCGATATCAAAGAAACTATGATCTACTCACATTTACTCAGTGAAGATCTCATTGCTGAAATGGAGGTATTTGATAATCTTTAAACCCTTGCAAGAATTGTATCCTTGAATTTGATTTGCTCGGTCCCTTTCTGGCTTAAATTAATCTCCATTATAAAATAATTCGTGTTTTTAATCCTGTATTTTCTTTCCCAGTGAAATAAAGAAAGCAGTTGATATGGCCAGTAAACCGAGCATTTACATTCCCTGTGCCTGTTCAATTTCCATTCAATAAATTCTTTATAACGCTGTTCGTATAATCCATCCTCGCCTGTTATTTCAAGAGATACATCATCATTCCTTACACTTGCAACCGGATACCCATTCGAAAGTTTATTCAAAAATGCAACACGAACGCCAATATCTGTATATTCTTTCGTGACTGATGAATTGAAAGGCACATCTATGCGCGGGATTAGATTATTATATGCTTGAGGGGAACCATATCCGGCTAAAATCGGGACTGCTTTTATATTAATTTCAAGGTTATTGTCTCCTGAATTATTAAGCCAATACCCTTCTGAAAAAAACGCCCAGTTACCAGTGTTGATAAGTGCTGATGTGATTGACCGGCGAGATCCATAACCTGCGGCATTCCATTTGTAATAGTTGTTTTCATCAACAATATACCTGACATCGCCATTTTTATTGTTATTGACCGGGAGGTTTCCGATCGATTGAACCGGGTCGCAAATAGTATGATCCCTTTCTAAATTCCTGACCCTCTCATTGAAATAATCATCTTT
>DAOUOU010000121.1 GCA_030626465.1 Bacteroidales bacterium | reverse complement strand
TGCAGTGGAATTAAAGTAGTTACCGACTACGATAAGTCAATAGATTTTAGCCAATATAAAACATTCGAATATTATGGATGGGCTGAAGAAAGTGATAAAATCCTGAATCGTTTCGACAAGGAACGTATCGAGGAATCTTTCGGAGAAGAATTTAAAAAACGCGAACTTGAATATGTTGAAGAAAATGGTGATATGGTGGTTGTGCTTTTTATAGTTGTTGAAGAAAAAACGCAGAAATCTGCCAGTACCACACAACATGGAGGCTATGGCGGATACTACGGAGGATATTACGGTTATGGTCCCGGGTATGGATGGGGGCCAAGTTATTCAACCACTACTGTTTCTGAATACGATTATCAGGTAGGCACGCTGGTAATTGATGTTTTTGATGCAAAAGAACAAAAACTCATATGGGAAGGTATCGGAACAAAAACAGTCGATGAAAATCCTCAGACTCGTGACAAAAATATACCAAGAGCTGTGGCTGCAATTATGAAACAATTTCCCGTTCAACCTATTCAGGAGAAATAGCTGGGAATTCAATCAGGGTTTTTAATTGGAATTACTGACATATGAAACAATGATGAATGAATTCTCTGAGATTAAAGTACTTTTGTAAAGCCGCCTTGTGCGGCTTTTCTTTTTGATGGTTTTATTAGCATCATTCGTTATGTTTGTACTACTTCATGTTCATTATATACTAATCATTTGTGCCATTGTATAATTGATGAAAGAAGAATTATTTAACGATGAATATTTCATGAAACAAGCTTTTGTTGAAGCACAAAAAGCTTTTGATAAGGAAGAAATTCCTGTAGGGGCAGTTGTTGTGGCAAATAATACGATTGTTGCCCGGGCACATAATCTGACAGAAACTTTAAATGATGTAACTGCCCATGCCGAAATGCAGGTCATCACTGCAGCAACAAATACAATTGGCAGTAAATACCTGAATGAGTGTACCATGTTTATCACATTGGAGCCTTGTGTAATGTGTGCGGGGGCATTATTCTGGGCTCAGTTGCGAAAACTGGTTTACGGAGCTTCCGATCTGAAGAGAGGATATACAAAATGTCCGATACCCTTACTTCATCCAAAAACAAAAGTCATTACCGGAATAATGGCCCATGAATCAGAATTGTTACTACAAGATTTTTTTAGAAAAAAACGTTAGGATAGGGCATTCATCTTCAAACCAATTGCATCCAAAAAATAACAAACTCGATAAGAAAAATAAAGAAATATATTGACCGGTTTCATGATAAGCATTTAAATGAAAAATAGTATTCAGTTGATCAGTAATTCCTGTTAAAGAGAATCCAATATATAGATTTTTACCGAAAAAGTCATTCCCATATACAGTTTTCTCTCAGAAAGAAATATATTTATGTAAATTTTGATCATCAAATGGTTATTGATATTAAAAGAACAGTGATCAGGACACATCTCCGCCGGCTTATAACCCTTATATGCTTGACGTTGATAATATTAGTTATTATTCTGATAGGTAATCTTCAAAAAAGCTTTTTAGGTATGAACAAGTACCAGTGGTCAGTAATTATTGGGGTGCTGTATTTACTTTCATTAATTTTTGAACCGCTGCTTGAGATGATTTATATCTATTTTAGTGATGATGGGGATTATATAGTCTTCAGGTATTTTTCAATGAGTATTTTCAGCAAAAAAAAGAATTCAATTGAGATACCTAAAAAAGTATTTGGAGGGTATCAACTTATCAATTCTCTTCAAGGATTTAAGCAAAAGATAGTTCTTTTACAACGTGTGAAAGATAAAAAAGCAAAGTATCCTCCGGTAAGTTTAGTAAGCTTAAATAAGAAACAACTAAAATCCATTCTAATTACACTGGATAAATATAAATAAGAATTCGTTTTTGAAGTTATTGCGCAATCTATGGACGACCTTCAGCTTAAAATAGCACTGAGTATAATACCCAAAGTAGGGCCACGTCTTGTTCGCCGACTTGTATCTTACGTCGGTGGCATTGAAGCGGTTTTCAAAGAAAGCAAGCGATCGTTTGAAAAAATTCCCGGAATTGGCGGAGGGAAAGCTTCTCTGATTGACGGAACTGAGCTGCTCCGTATAGCAGAAAAGGAAGTCGATTATGTGCAGAAAGAGGGCATTATTCCGTTGTTTTATCTCGATAAGGGATATCCGGTTCGCTTACGTGAATGCGAAGATGCACCGGTGATAATTTATATCAAGGGGAAAGTAGATTTCAACGTATCGAAGGTGATAAGCATCGTGGGTACCAGGAGCGCATCCGAATACGGTAGAGCCTGTACCGAGGAAATAGTAAGTTATCTTGCTGACAATTATCCCGGTCTGGTAGTTGTAAGCGGACTGGCGTATGGTATTGATATTACAGCTCATAAAGCAGCTTTAAAGAATAAGCTTCCAACAATTGCTGTATTAGGCCATGGGTTTGATTATATATACCCCTCTTTGCATACGCAATATGCAAAGAAAATAATGAACCAGGGAGCTCTTGTCACGGAATTTCAGGGTGAACGTAAGCCAGATCCTGGCAATTTTGTCAGCAGAAACCGGATAATTGCCGGTCTTGCTGATGCAACAATAATTATCGAATCGGCAAAAAAAGGTGGAGCACTGATTACTGCTGATATTGCCAATTCATACAACCGGGATGTTTTTGCAGTTCCCGGAAGGGGGACGGATACTTTTTCTGAAGGATGTAATAACCTGATAAAAACAAATAAAGCTGCTTTGGTTAAAAATGGTGCGGACATAGAATACGCGATGGGCTGGTTTAGGGAAAAAATGAAACCACAGTCCATCCAAAAATCACTTTTTGTCGAGTTAAATCCTGATGAGCGGAAAATACTGGAATTTTTAAAAACGAATGGTGATGCTGCTCTTGATGAAATATGTATCTCACTTGAAATGCCTGTTGCCACTGTTTCAACTTGTCTTTTGACCCTTGAATTCAATGGGCTGGTTCGCCCTTTGCCCGGTAGATATTTTACCAGGGTATAAAAGATTTTCCTGAAAGAAAGTAATTGCAATTTCCTATTTTCGTACTTCATACATTTGCTCAATGATGCAATTAATTGACACACATTCGCATATCTATCTTAAACATTTTGATAATGATATTGATCAGGTTATAGAAAGAGCAAGGAATGAACACATAACGACTATTGTCTTACCCAATATAGATTCCACTACAATTGAACCTTTGCATAGTCTGGTATCTAAATATCCGGATTGTCTGGTACCCCTTATGGGATTGCACCCAACACATGTTAAGGAAAATTTTAGGGAAGAACTGGAGAAAGTAAAGTTGCAGCTCGAAAAATACAAGTATAAAGGAATTGGTGAAATTGGAATTGATTTATACCGGGACAAATCATTTTTTGAACAGCAGGTATACGTTTTTGAACAGCAACTTGTATTAGCAATAAGTAAGAATTTGCCTGTTGTTATACATGCCCGTGTATCTTTCAATGAGATCATGCAGATTGTGAGGAAAAAAGAATATAAAAATTTAAGAGGAATTTTTCATGCCTTTACAGGTAATAAAGAATTAGCAAATGAAATCATAAATATGGGTTTTATGATAGGAGTAGGAGGTATCCTGACGTTCAAAAATTCCGGATTGTCTGAAACTGTCGAAGCTATTGATATAAATCATATTGTAGTTGAGACCGATTCTCCGTACCTTACACCAATACCTTTCAGGGGGAAAAGGAACGAAAGCAGCTATTTAAAATTCGTAATAGAAAAGCTGGCTGAAGTAAAGAATCTTACCATAGATGAAGTCGCAAAAATTACCACAAAAAATGCGATTGATGTTTTTGGATTATGACAGTGCAAAGTAAGCCAATATCTCTTTTAATCATATATACCGGTGGTACTATCGGAATGGTTCAAAATTCATTAAATGGATCCTTACGTCCATTTTCATTCGATAATATCCTTAATGAAATCCCGGAACTTAAAAAGGCGAGGTATCATTTGAGTTCCTACACATTCAAACCTTTACTCGATTCTTCAAACATCAATCCAGGCATGTGGATAAAGATTGCTGAAGTTATTGAAGACAATTATCATCGTTATGATGGTTTTATTATTTTGCATGGAACCGATACGATGGCCTATTCAGCATCGGCTTTAAGTTTCTTACTGGAAAATCTGAAAAAACCAGTCATCCTTACAGGATCGCAATTGCCTATTGATTCATTACGGACCGATGCAAAGGAAAATTTAATGACAGCTATTGAAATAGCAGCTCATAAAAAAGGCAGAGTTTCTGTTGTGCAGGAGGTTGCGATATTTTTTCAGGACAAATTATTTCGTGGCAACCGCACTACCAAGCATAATGCAGAAGAGTTCAAAGCATTCCAGTCCTTTAATTACCCTGCTTTGGCTGAAAGTGGAGTACATATAAAGTATAATTACTCAGTCATCAATGATTTTTTTTCAGGTAAAGATTTTAAAGCTTATAAAGTACTTGATAAGAATGTAGCTATCCTTAAAATATTTCCGGGTATAGATCAAAAAATTGTAGAGGCGATATTGAACATCCAGGGATTAAGAGGAGTTGTTCTTGAAACCTTTGGAGCTGGTAATGCACCAGATGAACCCTGGTTTCTCAAGGAGATCAACGATGCAATAAGAAGAGGCATAGTTATTGTGAGTGTTACACAATGCGCCGAAGGCAGGGTAGAAATGGGAATGTACGAAACAAGTATAGCTCTTGAAAAACTGGGTGTTGTGAGCGGTAACGATAGTACTACTGAAGCAGCACTGACCAAACTTATGTTTGTGCTTGGCAGATATACCTCAAAGCATGATATTATAAACGATTTAAATAGGTCTCTCCGAGGAGAAATAACTATTTGATAAGTTGCAATTGAATTTTTTTTAGTAATTTTCGTCGCTAAAAAAATGCGCTGGCTTTGAGATTACCGGAGAGATGGCCGAGTGGTCTAAGGCGCACGCCTGGAGAGCGTGTTACCGCCTAAAGCGGTACGAGGGTTCGAATCCCTCTCTCTCCGCAGAGCGCTTTAGACCAGAGTTCTTTGAATAGAAAACCGGAGAGGATGGAAAAAAAGAAAATTCGAACAGAAGCCTGCCTGGATACAGGCAGGGGATAGAGGGTTCGAACGGCGAAGCCCTCACGAATCCCGACGAAGGAGGGTGAGTAATCCCTCTCTCTCCGCAGAGCGCTTTGGGAATGAAATCATCATTTATCAGACTTGATATGCGTGTATTAAGTTTAAGATTTGTATAACTTAAAAAAGAGTAAAACAAACATTAATAATTAAACTTTATTTAAATCATGAAAAAATTATTTGCATTCTTAGCAGTAATTGGAATACTAAGTTTTGGAGTATCAAATATAGTTCGTGCACAAGAAGAACCTTTAACTGATTCTACTGAAGCTGTGACTGATACTAACCAAACTGCGGAAACACTTCCTGTAATTGAAGAACAAGAAGAACAGGAAGAACCGGAAGTTCCTCTTCGTACGGTCATAAAAGCCAAATTTATTGAAGGTGGTGCAACATTTATGGGAATTGTATTACTCTGTTTGATTTTTGGTTTGGCATTAGCAATCGAAAGAATTATTTATTTGAATCTTGCAACAACAAATACTGATAAATTACTTGACAGAATTGAAGATGCTTTAAGCGAAGGTGGTATAGAGGCTGCAAAAGAAGTCTGCAGGAATACAAGAGGCCCGGTAGCAAGCATTTTTTATCAGGGACTTGACCGGTCATCAGAAGGTCTTGAAATGGTTGAGAAATCAATAATTTCATACGGGAGCGTTCAGATGGGATTACTGGAAAAAAACTTAAGCTGGATATCACTCTTTATTTCTCTTGCCCCGATGCTCGGATTCATGGGTACGGTTATTGGTATGATAAAGGCATTTGACGATATTCGTCAGGCAGGAAATATAAGTCCGCAAATCGTTGCACATGGTATTGGAATTGCTCTTCTAACTACATTGTTCGGACTTATTGTGGCTGTTGTGCTGCAGGTATTCTATAATTACATTTTATCGAAAATTGACAGCATTGTAAACAAGATGGAAGATTCTTCCATTTCACTTGTTGATATACTTATCAAGTTCAATTTAAAAACAAAATAAACATGTCTAATATACAGAGAACAGCCATAACCATACTTTGGATTGTAGCCGGATTATCAGTTATCATTGCCGGACTATATTATTTGGGAGGTTCTGTCAATGAAATAACCGGAGAAAAAAGATTTACGAGTCTGGCATTGGTCTGGACATTCATTCTATTCATTATTGCCGGATTGGCGACATTGATATTCTCATTCGTAAATATTTTCTTAAATCCTAAAGCAATTAAGAATTTTCTTATAGCCCTGGGCATTGCAGTTGTTCTTATTGGGATTTCTTACTTGATTTCTTCTTCGAAACCAATTGATTTAGATACTTTCACTTCAGATCCTTCAGCAGGTACTTTAAAGTGGGTAGGTACTGGTTTGATTGTAACATATATACTGGCAATTGTTGCATTCTTTGGAATAATAGCATCTGAAATATTGCGTGCCTTTAAATAAATCAACCGTAAAAGGGTATAAATGATTTTTAAAACAATACATTATGGCTAGAAGAGAATTGCAGGAAATAAATGCAGGGTCGATGGCAGATATTGCCTTTCTGTTACTTATCTTCTTCCTGGTTTCTACTACAATGGATACTGACTCGGGTATTGTCAGGAAGCTTCCTCCTATGCCCGAAGAGACACAGGATGAACAAGTAGATGTAAAAGAACGGAATATATTTGTAGTTCTGGTAAACAGGCATGACCAGTTGTTGGTAGAAGGTGAGTTGATGCATATTAAAGACCTTCGTGTAACAGCGAAAGAATTTATTGTAAATCCTCATAATGATATCGACCTGCCAACCAAAGAATTCATTGAAGTGGATTACTTTGGTGAGGTTGAAGTCACGAAGAAGCATGTTATATCGCTTCAAAATGACAGGGGAACATCCTATGCGATGTATATAGCTGTTCAGAATGAGCTGGCAGCAGCATACAATGAACTTAGAAATGATTTGTCAATGCGCAGGTTTGGTGTGAAATTTGCAGATCTAAAAGGAGATGAGAATAAGGATAAAAGAAAGGCCATCGAGGAGATATATCCTATGAAAATATCAGAAGCCGAACCTAAAAACGTAGGAGGATAATAAGATGTCGAAATTTAAAAAAGGAGAAAAAAAGACAGTTACAGCGATTACCACCGCTTCACTTCCGGATATCATTTTTATGCTATTGTTCTTCTTTATGGTCACTACTGTGATGCGTGAAGTAGAACTTAAAGTAGATTATAATCCTGCGACTGCTAATCAGACCAAAAAACTTGAAGATAAAGCTCTGGTAAGTTATATCTATATCGGGGAACCTCTAAATAAAAAGATCTTTGGTACAGTACCAAGAATTCAGCTTAATGACTCTTTTGCTGAACCAGAGGAAATACGCGATTTTGTTGCATCCAGAAGAGAAGGTTTAAAGGAGGTAGACAGGCCTAAAATGACAATCTCATTAAAGATTGATAGGGAAGTTGAGATGGGTGTTGTCACTGATGTCAAACAAGAATTGCGTAAAGCGAGTGCGCTTAAGATTAACTATTCAACGCATGAAGGAGACCCAATTGATGCAATAGGAAGATACTAAACAATATTTTTTATTTAGTGAAAGGAGAGTTACTTATTGACTCTCCTTTCTCTTTTTATAAACATGGGCTATATCTCTCACACAATCATAAAATGATTGGATTCGATGTTAAAAGTAAAAACCCGATGCAAATGCATTGAGCTTTACTTTCTTAGTGACCCAGGAAGGGTTCGAACCCTCAACCCTCAGATCCGAAGTCTGATGCTCTATCCAGTTGAGCTACTGGGCCAAATATTGTGAAGAGAGTGAGAGTGAGAATTGAGAATAACTGTAAACTCACTCTCTCTCATTCTGTTTCTGTGATCCCGAGAGGACTCGAATCCCTACCCTGAGAACCGGAATCTGAAGTTCCCTGCCTGCCGGCAGGCAGGCATCCAGTTAAACTACGAGACCATTATTCAATTGCAAAAATAAGTATTTTTTCTATCGGCCGTTAAGAACTATGCTATTGAATCAGGAAGATATTTATTTAGGTAAGTTTTTTTACTTTTGTGACTTTGAAAATAAAATGGAAACGTTTCATGGAATATAACTATACCAATATTGAGAGGAAATGGCAAAAGTACTGGGAAGAGAACAAAACTTTCAAAGTTGAATTTGATCCTGGGAAACCAAAATTCTATATCCTTGATATGTTCCCTTATCCATCGGGAAGCGGACTGCATGTAGGTCATC
>DAOUOU010000229.1 GCA_030626465.1 Bacteroidales bacterium | reverse complement strand
TATGTGTTTTTCTTCAAAAAGTGTTTTCCATCAACATGCAATACAATAATACTAATTTTTACAAAGTTTCGGTAGATATTGCTAATGAAACAGAGAAACAAGTCAAATGTTTTTCCAAAGAACAGGCTATTTTTTTTATTACTTTTGGCTTCATTTTACATGCACTATTGCTAAGAATTAATGAATCTTGTTGAAGAAATAGAAAAACTTAAAAGTACTTTACCGGCCCATGTAAAACTGGTGGCCATATCCAAAACCAAACCTGTCGAACTGATTCGTGAAGCATATAATTCAGGACACAAGATATTTGGAGAAAACAAAGTTCAGGAATTGGTCGGCAAATACGAAATGCTTCCTAAAGATACTGAATGGCACATGGTAGGGCATTTGCAAACAAATAAGGTTAAATATATCACTCCGTTTATATCCATGATTCACGGTGTTGATAACTTCAAACTGCTAAAGGTGATAAATAAGGAAGCCAAGAAGAATAACAGGATAATTAGTTGTTTATTACAAATAAAAATTGCAAAAGAAGATTCCAAATTTGGTTTGACTCGAAATGAAGTAGAGCAAATATTAGAATCGGATGAATTTGATGAACTCTCTAATGTTAAGATTCTGGGCCTAATGGGGATGGCTTCCTTTTCAGATGATGAGAACATTATCAGGGATGAGTTTAGGGAATTAGTTAGTATCTTTAAGATAATACAACAAAAGTATTTTGCAACTGTTCCTGAATTTAAGGAATTATCTATGGGAATGTCAACAGATTATAAGATTGCTATCGAGGAGGGATCAACAATGATTCGAATTGGTAGTCTGATATTTGGTGAGAGAGTATACCCCTAAAATGAAAATCAGTATAAGATAATGAAACCTTATCCTTAAGGAATAAAATTCAAGAGGACCAAGAATAAAAGGACATGAATAAAATAGTCGCAAATCTAAAAATAAGGGTTCCACGGTATTGGAAGTATTTGTATTAATTATTCTGATTGTATATAATTGAAAAACAATTGTTTAACTAAAAAATGTTCAAGTGAAACTTACAACAAATTATTTAGGTATCGAATTAAAGAATCCATTAATTGTCAGTAGTTCAGGTCTGACAAGCACAGTACCCAAAATAGAGAAGCTTGAAAGTGCAGGAGCTGGTGCGGTTGTTCTGAAATCATTATTTGAAGAACAGATCAATATGGATGCTTCTACCATGCTTAAGGAATCTGATTACCCTGAAGCTGAAGATTATATTCTGAATTACACCAGAAACAATTCTGTTGATCAGTACCTTGAATTGATAGAAAAAGCTAAGGATTCGGTCAGTATACCAATAATTGCAAGTATTAATTGCATTTCCTCCAAAGAATGGTTGAAGTTTGCCGGAAGTATTCAGGATGCGGGCGCTGATGCCTTAGAACTGAATGTTTTTATTTTACCTGACAATATTCACGAGAATGGATATATCTACGAACAATTATACGACGATATCCTGGTTAATATAAAAACAAAAATTACAATACCAATTTCCATCAAAATCGGACAACATTTCAGCAATATTCCTGCCTTTGTAAAGAATCTCAAAGGAATGGGGGCACAAGGGGTAGTCCTGTTTAATAGATTTTATGCACCTGACATTGATGTAGATACAATGACATTCACATCATCAGAAGTATTCAGTAATCCTGTCGATTTAAGACAGTCTTTAAGGTGGGTCGGTATAGTATCATCTCTGGTTAAAAATATAAATATTTGTGCATCAACAGGGGTTCACGATGGCAAAGCTTTAGTTAAACAATTGCTTGCCGGCGCAACGGCTGTTCAGGTGTGTTCCGTGTTATATAAGAAAGGTCCTGAATATTTGAGTACTATTCTGTCTGAGCTAAAAGAATGGATGAAGAAGCATAATTTTAATACTATTGATGAATTTCGGGGAAGAATGAGCTATAAAAGCATTCCGGATCCTACTATGTTCGAACGTGCGCAATTTATGAAGTACTTCTCAAGTATTCAATAGCAGAGATTCCGGGCTATGCATACAAGTCTTGATGCTCATCACGGTTTTGTGACCTGCCCTAACTAAGTACATTAATTAATTCGTCGTACAGGAGCTTTTTCCTAGTATCGATTTTCGATAAATTGCTAATAAGTGTTTTGCGGCATTCAGAGATTTCAGTTTGTTCTGATCTCCATAACATCTCTTCTATCACAGTAAATGACTCCAGCGCAATCTGATAGTCGCCGGCAATGAAACAGGAGACAAAGGCTTTCAGGTGCTTGCTGTAATCCAGTCTTGATTGCCAGCAGGACGAGATTACCTGATAAATATATTCTTTTGATTTATTCTTCAGAATATAATCAATTATAACCGGAGCACATTTCTGATTTTTTAAACTGCTCATAAATAATATTACTTCCCGTTTTACTTTATCTGAACTGCTCTGATCCAGTAAGTCGAGGATGAAAGGAATTATACTTACTTTGCCTGTTGACATAAGCTCATTAAGCTTTGAAAGAACTTCCTCCTCATTTTTCGAAGCAAGCGATTCTGTAGTCTTAATAATAAATCTTTTTTCTGCTTTTGTTTTATCATTCTTTTCCATAGACATACCCTGCATTACCTTCTGCAAAATTAGGTATTTAATGATACCAATAGAATCCTTTTTGTACCGGATGTAATCTTAAAACGATTATCGATCTGATAAGCTATTATCCAAACAATCTCACTATCAGTGGTTAACAGCCAGATTTTCTCCTTTTCCAGGCGATTAATTTTTTGGTTGGTGAAGTAATCGCTTAATTTTTTCCTGTTTGTCATGCCCAGAGGATAGAAAAAATCACCTTTTTTCCACCTGCGCAGTCGGAGGGGGAAGTTCAGCAAATCCAGATCCAGTGCAATATTTTTTCTATCCCCCGGGATCTTAAAACTTTCATCTTTGCTAATTTCCCTGAATGTAAGATGAAGAGGATAATCAATTCTTACTGTACCTCTTTGCACATCATAATTTTCTCTGAGTTTTTTTTTTGATCTTTCTTCAATGATTAGTGTTTTCCTGTCTTTCAGGAGCACGTAATCTTTAGAATAAAATAATCTTCCCGGCTCTCCTTCAAGTGTGTTGTAAATGTTTTGCACATCAGAGAAGGTAAATCCATACTCATCCAGAAGATCGTATAAAACCTGAGATGTCATACGAAGAGAAAGAATTTTGGGAAT
>DAOUOU010000044.1 GCA_030626465.1 Bacteroidales bacterium | reverse complement strand
TTTTCTATTCTATTAAACTCATATTATTTTATCTTTGTTACATACAGGTGTTTTTTTTTAGTTTTTAAACCAGGCATAAAAGTAACCGGATTATACTAAAGATGAAGTTTCCAGGTTTATTGTTCTTCTTATTCACTCTCTGTCAAATCGGTTTCTCACAAGATTCAATTCCCGGATCTGATACAAGTAATCTGGTATTGATTTTTGCAGGAGATATTATGGGGCATGACAAACAGATTGAAGGAGCTTATGATTCAACAACTGCAAGCTATGATTATGAGCCTACTTTTCGGTACATCAGTGACTATATTTCACATGCCGATATTGCAGTCGGTAATCTTGAAGTAACTCTTGCCGGTCCCCCTTATAAAGGTTATCCCCGGTTTTCCAGTCCTGATGCATTAGCTACACAGGCAAAAGAGGCGGGTTTTGATATTCTTGCAAATGCAAATAACCACGCATTAGACAGAGGAATTCAAGGTTTTAACAGAACGCTGGATGTATTAGATAGTTTGCCAATTTTGCGGGCAGGCACATATCGTGATACAACTGAAATGGATAAGTACCATCCGTTGATTGTGGAAAAGAACAACATACGAATTGCAATATTAAACTATACTTATGGAACAAATGGATTAAAAATTGAAGAACCATATATTGTAAATCGGATAGATACAAACCGCATAAGATTAGATTTAGCGAAAGCTGCTATTGCGTCATCCGATTATACTATTGTATTTATTCATTGGGGAAAAGAGTATGAAAGAGAAGAAAACACTGATCAAATAGAACTAGCGAAGTATATTTTAAATAATGGTGCCGATGCAATTATTGGTTCACATCCGCATGTAGTACAACCTGTTCGATTTTTGCAATTGCCGGGGGATACAACCAACAATTACCCTGTGGTTTATTCTCTAGGTAATTTTGTCTCGAATCAGCGAGCACAATACAAAGATGGAGGTATCATCGCAGAACTGCATCTATCAAAACATGATGGACAAACGTTCCTGGACAGCCTCTTCTATTTACCTTACTGGGTATGGCGGGAGGATCATGATAAAATGATCTCTACTTTCTATGTTTTACCAGTTGCTCTTTATGAATCCAACCCGGCTTCTTTTATTTTAGCTCCCAGTGATGTATACAAATTGAAAAGATTTGCTGCTGATACACGAAAACATTTATCAGAAGCCAAAGAATCAGGTTTTTATAACAAAAAAAAAGGTTTGGAAAAATAATCCCTAACCCTTAGATGCTATATTCTCGTTTATCTATTATTTTTCTGCTACTGCTTTTTCCTCAAGAATATCGTCATCAACAAGTATACGGCCACAGTATTCACAAACAATAATTTTCTTTCTTGATTTAATATCGAGCTGTCTTTGAGGAGGAATTTTGTTAAAACAGCCACCACAAGCATCTCGCTCAACCGAAACAACTGCTAAGCCATTGCGTGCATTTTTCCTGATTTTTTGATAGGCTGTCAGAAGACGCTCTTCAATCTTTGACTCTAATCCTGTAGCTTTATTAAGTAATTCATTTTCTTCCTTTTTTGTGTCTTCAACAATTTCATCCAGTTCAGACTTTTTAGCTTCAAGATCTTTGTTTCTTTCTTCGAACACCTTCTGTGATTCTTCAATTACGGCACTTTTATCTTTGATTTGTCCGGTGAATTCGCGAATACGCTTCTCACACAATTCGATTTCCAGCGTCTGGTATTCAATTTCTTTAGAAAGAGAGTCAAACTCACGATTATTTCTTACATTGTTTTGCTGGTCTTTGTATTTAGTGATCAAAGCTTCTGCCTGAGCTATTTCATTTTTCTTAATAGATATCTGATGTTCAAGGCTTTTGATTTCTTCCTGGTATTTTTCGCCACGGGTTTCAAGGCCGGCAATCTCATCTTCCAGATCCTGAACTTCCAGAGGAAGTTCTCCTCTCAGGGTACGTATTTTATCAACATCTGAATTTAGGATTTGTAACTGAAAAAGTGTCCTGAGTTTTTCTTCAACAGTAATTTCTTTTGTTTCTGTTTTCTTGTTTTTCTCTGCTGCCATATTAAAAATGATATTTTATCGGATTAGTTATCACTTGTGATAAGTGAACGGCAAATTTACTGAATTTTTTTGTAAGAAAACGATAAAAAATTTCACTGGTAAACTGTTCACTTTCATAATGTCCGATATCGCAAATTACTATTTTATCATCTGCTTCAAAAAATTGATGGTACTTAATATCTCCGGTTATAAAGGCATCAGCATCAGCATTGATGGCTTTGTTTATAAGAAAACTTCCCGAACCACCACAAACAGCAATTTTTTTAAACTGACTTCTGGTACTTCCCGCATACCTGATAAGCGGTAAATGAAATGTTGTTTTTAATAAATTTAAAAATTCTTCTTTTTGAAGCACTTTTTCGAACTCACCTATCATACCGGCTCCACCTTGATTGTATTCGTTTTGAAGAGGATAAATATCATATGCAACCTCTTCGTAAGGATGACTCTCTAATAAGCGTTTAACCACATCAGGAACAAGATGCTGAGGTACAATAGTTTCAATTCTGGTTTCTTTTTCAAAATGCATTTTACCTTTCTCACCAATGAAAGGGTTCGTATTCTCTCCACCTCTGAAGGTTCCTTGTCCAGAAGTATTATAACTGCAACTATCATAGTTACCAATAGTACCCGCACCCCCTTCAAAGATTGCTGTTCTCACTTTCTCAGCATATTCATCAGGAACAAAAGTAACCAGTTTTGCCAGTTTACCTTCTAAGGGACTGAGCACTCTGCAATTCTTCAGACCCAGCTTTTCGCAAATCTTATGGTTCACCCCATCCAGCATGTTGTCTATATTGGTATGTGATGCATATAAAGCCAAATCATTTTTTATTGCCTGAACAATAATTCGCTCGGTATAATTTTTACCAGTTAACGACTTTATACCTGTAAATATTACCGGATGATGAGATACAATAAGATTGTCACCCAATTTAATTGCTTCGTTTATTACTTCCTCGGTAACATCGACAGTGCATAGTATTCCTGCAAGCTTATTATTCACATTACCTATTGTAAATCCTGCATTATCATATGCTTCCTGTAAAGCAAGAGGAGCTAGTTCATCGAGTGCTTTTGTTATTTCAATTATTTTCATCTGTTTATGAAAAATAAATGTTTAAAATTTGATATACTACCCCGTCCGAACGGCCGTTCGTCAGGGCGGAGTTCATGAGATCGGTTCGCTAAGTTCATACTCGTTTCGTAACAGTATAACTATAAAAAGTGCGAGGAAAACAAAATCCCCGGCAAGACCGGGGAGCTCATATCAGAGGTTTTCTTTAATCTCCAGAAGCAGATTCTTTATTTCAGTAAGAGACTTGATAATTTCAAAATTGTTGGTTGTATCATCTTTATTCTCCCTGAGTTTCTTTTTAGCACCCCTTAATGTCATGCCCCTCTCTTTCACAAGATGATAGATCAGGTGGAGGTTATTGATATCCTGTTTGGTAAAGAATCTATTTCCCTTCTTGTTTTTTCGTGGTTTTATTATATCAAACTCTTTTTCCCAGAATCTTATCAATGAAGTATTCACATTAAACATCTTTGCAACTTCGCCAATTGAGTAATAGAGCTTTTCTACTTTTTGTTCTTTATAGGGCATATCACAAATCTTTCGCTCAAACAAAAATATTCTTTTCTAATTTATGAAATAAATATAAATAAACCAATATCTTACAATTTCTTACCTAAACAATAAAAATAACCATTTCGAGAAGCAATATAGATCTTCCCGTGATATACTATGGGAGTTGATTCAAAACTTGCCGGGAATTTTGCCAGAAGACTAAAGTTTAATTCCTTATCATATTCAAATAAATACAATCCTCCATATCCTGCAGCTATTAATTTATCGCTGAATAACAGGGGAGTGGAAATTGATGTGCCGATCTTGTATTTAAACACAAGTCTTGGAGTTGGGTACATGTTTTCTTCTCTGGGGCCATAAACCTGTTTGGATTTCTGCAGAGAATCATGTTGCACAACATAGAGAAAGCCGTCTATTGCAGAGAAAGCGGCTAAATAGGGGAGATTTCCATCATTGTAATAATCGTTCACTCCACTACTACCAATAATACCGCCTTCCCAACTTGCGTATTCTTTATCACTTACAGGCATGTACCAGACAACAGCTTTTTCGGGCGGTTTGGAGGGATCTAGTTTGAAAGCTCCGCCACGGCCTTCAATATACTGTTTCTCAACACTAACGATTATACAACGATCGTTTGTTGCTACGGCTGATCCATCAATATCGGAGCCAATATAAAAATCCCAGACAAGCTTCTTTTCTTTAATGCTATAGCCGAAAACATGACCCGAACCTGAAGCAATGTATAGGATACTATCCAGCAGGCATGGGGATGATTCGGTTACCACGTTATTTTTATGAGCGAGCACATCGTTTCTTGTATATAATTTTGTTTCCTGAATAATCTCTGGTTGTAACATGCCATTTTTTATGCTTGCTTTGTAGGGAGAAGGATTAAGAAGTGTAAAAAGAGAATTTTCCAACCCGATATACACAGTATCATTCAGAACAAGGGCACTGCCGTCTGCATCACGGCTATAACTATCGGTCCACTTTACATCCAATCGCCAGAGTTCGTGACCTGTATAGTATGAAATAGCCCTGTAACTAGGAATATGTTTTGTATCAAGATAGTTACCGACACCTAACCGACTACCCTGAAGAATGATAAGACAATTTTTAGGAGGAAATGTATCAGGGGCCTCCCATATTGTTCCGGTACCCTTAACAACATCATCAAATTTGTATTGCCATATCAATTCACCGGATAGGGCATTGATTTTTTTTAAATGATGATCATAGGCACCCTGAATAATGTATAAAGAAGAATCTTCTTGTACTAACAAGGGCTGACCTGTCCAACCTGCTCCTGCCCAGATTCTTGAACCCAGTTTTCTTGAAATGATCGTCTCTCCTTTACCCAGATAATGTTTCCAAATAATTTCAAGAGTATCCGGCGGATCATTTCCGTAAAAATTACGCTGTTCGTTTCCCAGAAATGTTGGAATAATAACTTTGTGATCAAGCCTGGAACAGTTACTTTTAAGACTATCCTCACTGATCTCACCATAAAGAACCATACTTTGCAAGGTGAACATGCAAAGTAAGCCACTTATTACTATTTTCATGGAGTTGAGTCAAGTAATTAATCGAATGACTGCCCTGACTTTATTGAAATTTCAATCATTCTTTCGTATTCCTCGGCAGACAGGTCATTGAAGAAATAATTAACGGGATTAACCTTTTTTCCATTCAGCGAAACTTCATAATGAAGATGTGGAGCAGTAGAGAGACCTGAGCTTCCAACATATCCTATCACATCTCCACGTTTTACTTTCTGTCCCTGTTTTATATTAAAACCATTTAAATGGGCATACAAAGTCTTGTATCCAAAGCCATGGTTGAGGATGATCTTGTTTCCATATCCTCTTCTTGAGGATTCAACAAATTCAATAACCCCATCACCAGTAGCATATATTTCGGTACCTGTAGGAGCTGTAAAATCCATCCCGTAGTGAAATTTTCTTATTTTGTAAATAGGATGAATCCGGTAACCCCATCCGCTTGCAGTTCTCCTCAGATCAGTGTTGGAAATAGGCTGGATGGCGGGTACAGAAGCCAGCATATCTTCTTTATTTTTCGCAAGATCGATAATCTGGTCGTAAGAAGTGGATTGAATATATACTTTCTTCATTATTTTATCGAGCCTTGATTTGACATCAATTACGAGTTCAGAATTTTCAAGTTTTTCAAGATCACGATAACGATTGCTTCCGCCATAACCAGCTTCACGTACTGATGAATATACCGGTTCGGCTTCAAAAATCGTACGATAGATATTATCATCTCTTTCCTGGAGGTCTGTCAGAATGATTTCAATGCGGTTAAGTTCATCATTTACCAATTGATAATTAGCTTTCAGTTCGCTAATTTGACGCTTCAGACCTTTTTCTTTTGGGGAATCGAAAAATATAGAGAAGACAAGAAAATAAAGCACCGCTATCATCAGGCTAGCAAAAAAATACGTAAGAAATGTGAGAAACTTCTGTTGTGTAGTGCGAGTTACTTTTGAATAGATAAGTGACTCAGGATTGAATTTATATTTGTGCTTCGCCATGATGCGATTAATCTGATTTGTCAGTTAGTTTTTCAAATTCTTCCGGTGTCATATCGTCGGCAAAATAGTAGATTGGGTTTATTGGTCTGTTGTTCATCCGTACTTCATAATGAAGGTGCGTTCCTGTTGATCTTCCGGTATTGCCCATCAATCCTATCAACTCTCCGCGCTCAACTTTTTGCCCTTCTTCAACCAGAATTTTATTTAAATGTGCATATCTGGTACTGTAACCAAAACCATGATCGATTACAACCTCGTTTCCATAGCCTCTACGTGAATGTTTTACTAAGGTTACACTTCCACAAGCTGTACTGAAAATTTCAGTATTGCGGGGACCAACGAAGTCTATACCCTGATGTGACTTCAGATGAAAGGTAAACGGATCATTTCTTGAACCGTAATACGAGCTAATCCATATGTATTTTGTACAATTAACGGGAGTTATGGCTGGATAATGTTCTAACTTAGTGTTTCTTTCCCGAGCAATATTGAGTATCTCATCGTATGATTCATTTTGTACACTAATTTGGTTCTGAAGAATATTTATCTTTGTTATTAAAGAACTAAATACCTTGCTCGAGAAACTTTCGGGAGGAGCTGCATACGGATCATACCCACCTGTACCAGCAATTCTGATATTATCTGGCAAGGAATCCAATTCTAAAATACCGCGATAAATTTTATCGTTAGTAAAATGAAAGTTTTTAAGCACAGCAGAAATACTGTCTACTTTATAACTAAGCAGTTCGTACCTTGTGGTGAATTTCTTGATCCGGATGTTCTGAAAGATCGATTTCGGGGAGCTAACAAATGAATAAAGAACAACAAGAATTGCAAAAGCAAAAATATTGATGTACAAAAAAGAAAGCAGGCTCCGTAGAATTCTTTTGCCAGCTGGATTTTTTACTTCAACATAATATAATGTCTCAGTATCGAAATTATATCTTTTCTTTTTTGAAATCAACTGAAATATAAGATGTTTATAGTATTTGATGCGAGCGCCAACAAATCTATAAGAAAAAAATTAGTTTTACAAACCCTTTCTCTTGCTAATGTTAATAAATTCGCAGATAACTGGTCAAATTAACATCTGAACTTAAATGGAATCTAAATTAGTTCGTCAAAAATTCTTCGAATTTTTTCAATCTAAGGAGCATAAAATTATCTCATCTGCCCCCATGGTTGTAAGGGATGATCCAACTCTCATGTTCACAAATGCAGGAATGAATCAGTTCAAGGATGTATTTCTGGAAAACACTCAGGCAGTTAACAAAAGAATAGCCAATACGCAGAAATGTCTCAGAGTTTCAGGAAAACATAACGATCTGGAGGAAGTGGGGCATGACACATATCATCATACTATGTTTGAAATGCTTGGTAACTGGTCTTTTGGTGATTATTTTAAAAAGGAAGCGATAGGGTGGGCATGGGAATTTCTTGTAAACGAAATGAAAATTAGCAAAGAAAGGCTTTACGCTACAGTATTTATGGGAGATAAGAAAGAGGGTATAGCCGAAGATAGTGAGGCTCTTGGTTTCTGGAAGGAATATTTACCGGCAGAGAATGTATTGAAGTTTTCAAAAAAGGACAATTTTTGGGAGATGGGTGAGACCGGGCCATGCGGGCCCTGTTCTGAGATTCATATTGATTTAAGAAGCGATGATGAGAGAAAGCAAAAAGAAGGGGCACTTCTGGTAAATAAAGATCATCCGGAAGTAATTGAAATTTGGAACCTTGTTTTCATACAGTATAATCGTAAGACCGACAACACTTTAGAACAACTTCCGAAAAAGCATGTTGACACGGGTATGGGTTTTGAAAGGCTTTGCATGGTATTGCAAGGAAAAACTTCAAATTACGACACTGATATTTTTAAGCCTATTATTAAGCAAATTGAAGAGCATACGGGTATTCCATACGGCGAGAAAGATAAATGCGATATTGCAATGCGGGTAGTCTCCGATCATATACGGGCAGTTGCTTTTTCAATCGCTGATGGTCAATTGCCATCAAATACAAAGGCAGGTTATGTTATACGTCGTATTTTAAGAAGGGCAATAAGATACAATTACACCTTTCTAAAGCAAAAAGAACCAGGTATATTTAAATTAGTCAAAGTACTGGCTGAAACCATGGGTGATACCTTTCCCGAATTGATCGCACAGCAAAACCTCATTGAACATGTAATACACGATGAAGAGAAAGCATTTCTCAGGACCCTGGATTCAGGAATTAAACTCCTTGAAGGCCTCATGGTTGCTTCAATGTCGTCAGATTCAAGTGAAATAAGCGGTAAAAAGGCTTTTGAACTCTATGATACATTCGGTTTCCCCCTGGATCTTACTCAACTGATTTTGAGAGAAAATGAAATGTCAGTGAACATTGAAGAGTTTACTAGTGAAATGGAAGTTCAGAAAGCACGCTCGCGCAAAGCGTCTGAGAGAGATGCTTCCGATTGGGCGGTTCTTTTGCTTGTAGACTCACAGGAATTTGTTGGTTATGAGGTACTTCAAACCGAAGTCAGACTGGTAAGATACAGGAAAGTAAATTCAAAAGGCAAGGACTTCTATCACCTTGTATTTGATAAAACTCCTTTCTATGGAGAAAGTGGTGGCCAGGTTGGCGACCAGGGGTATATTCAGCAGGAGGGAGAAAAGATCAAGATTCTGGATACAGTGAAAGAGAACAATCTTAGTATTCATATTAGCGAACAGTTGCCCGGGAAGCAAGATGGATTGTTTAAGGCAGTTGTAGATAAGCAAGTACGGCAATCAACGGCAAATAATCATACAGCAACTCATTTATTGCATTATGCGCTTAGAAAAGTACTTGGAAAACATGTCGAACAGAAAGGCTCACTGGTTCACCCTGAATATCTGCGTTTCGATTTTTCACATTTTAAAAAAATATCGGATAAGCAACTACTGGAAATAGAGCATGTTGCAAATGATAAAATTCGTGAGAATTGCTCTTTGGAGGAATTTCGCGATATGCCAATGAAAATGGCTCGAGAACTGGGAGCTATTGCTCTTTTTGGAGAAAAATACGGAGATAGTGTGAGAGTTATAAAATTTGGTGATTCTGTTGAATTGTGCGGAGGAACTCATGTCTCGGCCACAGGTCAGATAGGTATTATTAAGATTGTATCGGAAACCTCCATAGCTGCGGGTATCCGACGTATTCAGGCTTACACTGCAAAAAATGCGGAAGATTACATTGATAACCTGATTGGAATATTAAAGGATATTACAACCATTCTTGATGGGCCCAATGATCTTAAACAAACTGTGGCCTCTCTGGCTGAGCAAAACAATGAACTACGTAAAAAAGTTGAAGAGTACAGCAGGTATGAAGTAAAACGTATTAAGAATAACCTGAAAGGGAAAACTATTGAAATTTCGGGCATAAACTTTATTGCTCAGAAAATTTCCACTGATTCTTCAGCTGTTGTAAGAGATCTTGCTTTTCAGATGAAAGGAGAAATAAAAGATCTTTTCCTTGTGCTTGGAGCAGAGATTCATAATAAAGCACATCTTGCAGTTGTAATCTCTGAAAATCTGGTAAAAAAGAAAGGCCTTCATGCGGGGAAAATAGTAAAAGAACTCGCCAAAGAGATTGGCGGAGGGGGAGGAGGACAATCCTTTTTTGCAACTGCCGGAGGACCTGAAACGGAAGGTATTGGAAATGCTTTAGAGAAAGCCGAAGAGATAGTAAATAATTTATAAGATTCCTGAGGCAGCCTTTTTATCTTTAATCGATACCCAATAGTCTACTAAGTGAAAATAAGCCGAACATTTGATATTGTCGGACACTGTCAGAAGAATTATCCCGGTAAGGAACTGTTATATACTAAAAAAGCGGGTAAGTGGGAATCTTTGACTACAAATGATTTTAAAAACCTGGTCGATAAACTTTCAAGGGCAATGCTTTCACATGGAGTGAAGAAAGAAGAAAATATTGCCAGTATTTTTTCCAATAACTCTTATGAATGGAATATCATTGACATGGCAGTTGCCCAGATAGGAGCTGTTCATGTACCTGTTTATCCCACAATAAGTGATAGCGATTATCTCTTTATACTTACCCAGACAGAGGTAAAGACAATTTTTGTCTCTGATCAGGTTGTTTACAACAAAGTTTCCCAGCTGATTTGTAAACTGCTTCATCTGGATACAATTATATCCATTGAAAAACTTCCAAATGTAAGGTGCTTTTCTGATTTTATTGAATTGAGTAGTAATAATGATACGGATAGTATAAATCGGCTCGACGTATTAAAAAAAAGTATTCAGCCTGATGATGTTTGTACAATCATTTACACATCGGGAACTACCGGATTTCCTAAAGGTGTAATGCTGACTCATACAAATCTGTGCACAAATCTTCTTGCAGCAGCAGATCTGCACCCTCTGGGGAAAAAGAATAAAGTATTTAGTTTTTTGCCGCTTTGTCATATATACGAGCGTACGGCTGTTTACCAGTTTATGTATAAGGGAACAACTGTGTATTATGCAGAAAATTTAAAATCGATATTGAATAATATGCAAGAGGTACACCCTGATGGCACCACGGTGGTTCCCCGCGTCCTGGAGAAAATAGTAAAGGGAGTGCTTTACCAGGCAAGTGAATCTTTTTTTGTTAAAAAATGGGTAGTCAGATGGTGTGTTAACTTTGGATTTAAATACGAGCTATTTAGTAAAGAAGGGAAATATAACAGATTCAGACACTTTTTAACTGACATTTTCTTGTATCGATCGATCAGATCTTTGCTGGGCGGAAAACTTAAGTATGTGGGTCTGGGTGGTTCGCCAATCCCCGATAGTATTGAACGCTTCTTCTGGGCTGCAGGCATACCTGTTTTTCAGGGATACGGACTAACAGAATGTTCGCCTCTTGTAGCATTGAATTATTGGAAAAAGAAGAACATAAAAATTGGAACCGTCGGGCCGTTAATCAAGAAAGTGAAGGTTAAAATTGCCGGCGATGGTGAAATATTGGTGAAAGGGCCCAATGTGATGAGGGGTTATTATAAAAACAATGAATTAACGAATAAGGCAATTGTAAATGGATATTTACACACTGGTGATCTTGGTGAGTTTGTCGATGCAAAATTTTTAAAGATTACAGGGCGTAAAAAAGAGATGTTCAAAACCTCTTACGGGAAATATATTGTTCCACAGGCAATTGAAAATCGATTTCTCGATTGTCCTTCCATCGATCACATCATGATTATTGGTGAGGGGAAACACTACGCTGCAGCCATTATATCTCCCAATTTTGATTTTTTCAGGAAAAAGACATTCAGGAACTTTGAAGGTTCGGACGAAAAACTTATTCATAAATCAATTATTGACAAAACAATTCATAAAGAAATAGCTAAGGTAAACAGGCACCTGGGCAAAACAGAACAAATAAAGAAATTTCTTTTGGTATTTGACGTATGGTCACCAGCAACAGGAGAGATTTCATCGACACAGAAACTCAGAAGGAATAGTATTATGAGTAAGTATTCTGTGAAGATTCATAATATGTATAAGGAAGATTCTTGAGAATAAATACTAGTGATCAGCAATATTTTATGTAAATTGTATTCGCCGATAAAACTCATAATTATGGAAATAACCCGAATTTTTGATATTCTGCAAAATTCTTACGATACTTTCCCTGATAAACCTGATGCTCTTGTAAATAAAGAAGATGGTGTCTGGAAGAAGCATTCAGTTAGGGAGTACTACGATACAGCACATAAACTAAGTTGCGGTCTGCTTGCCCTCGGACTGGAAAAAGGAGATCGGGTAACCACAATCTCTAACAATCGTCCCGAATGGAACTACATGGATATGGCCCTTAACCAGGCAGGGTTGATCCATGTTCCAATCTATCTTACATTAAGTGAGTCAGATTATGAGTACATTTTAAATCATGCAGAACCTAAGTTGATACTTGTGTCTGACAATAGCCTGCTTCAAAAGCTAAAACAGGTAGCAAACAAAGTAAATCCTGATATCTGGATTTATTCGTTCAATGAGATACCCGGCACAAAAAACTGGAAAGAAATCTATAAACTGGGAAGTGAAAAAGAAGATGAAATAAAGAATCAGCTCGAAGAGATTAAGAAAAGTATTCTTACAGACGACATGGCAACTTTAATATATACTTCAGGAACCACAGGAAGTCCTAAAGGTGTAATGCTCAGTCATAAAAATATAATTAGCAACCTGATGGGGGCTTCAAAGATTTTTAACTTTGGCCTGAAAGATAGGGCGCTGAGTTTTCTTCCCATATGCCATGTATTTGAACGGACTATTAATTACTATTTCCAGATGCAGGGAGTGGGTATTTATTATGCTGAAAACCTGGGAGCAATTTCCAATGATCTTAAAGAAGTGAAGCCTTCTGTTTTTATTGCTGTGCCTCGGGTTCTTGAACGCATCTATGATAAGATAATCGGTGTGGGGAAAGATCTGAAAGGGATTAAGAAACAGATCTTTTTCTGGGCTGTCAATCTTGGTTTGCGATTTGAATTTCATCAGAAGAATGGCTGGTTTTACCATTGGAAATTATCTATTGCAGAGAAACTTATCTTTTCAAAATGGCAGGCTGCCGTGGGCAATAATATAAGACTTATTGTTTCTGGTAGCGCAGCTCTTCAACCACGTCTTGTCAGGATATTTAATGCAGCTGGCATACCTTTGATTGAAGGGTATGGTATGACAGAAACTTCTCCGGTAATAGCGGCAAACAATTTCGATAAGGGAGAGGTTGTAATTGGCACTGTCGGGCCTCCATTACCCGGAATGTCAGTTAAAATTGCAGACGATAGCGAAATACTGGTTAAAGGTGATTCGGTTATGAAAGGATATTACAAAGATCCCGAACAGACGAGAAAAACAATTGATAAGGAAGGTTGGCTGCATACTGGTGATGTTGGAATACTGGTCGATAATAAATACGTGAAAATAACCGATCGGAAGAAGGAGATATTTAAACTATCAAGTGGAAAATACATTGCACCACAAATGATTGAAAATAAATTCAAGGAATCTTTTTTTATTGAACAATTAATGGTTATTGGAGAGAATGAAAAGTTTGCAAGTGCCCTTATTTCGCCTAATTTTCAGTTTTTACATAACTGGTGCTCACGACATGGCGTTAAATTTCGTGATAACCAGGATCTGATTGCCAATCCAAAAGTTGTGACTCGTTATCAGCGTGAGGTAAGTGAGATGAACAAACAAATGGGACAGACGGAGCATATTAAACGGTTCAGACTGGTACATGAGGAATGGACTCCTAACACAGGCGAATTATCACCCACTCTTAAACTTAAGCGCAAGATAATTTCCAATAAGTATAAACATATTCTTGATGAGATATATTCTGTGCAGAAGGAAGGGCAATGAGACGATCAGATTATCAAATTACAGATAAACAGGAACTATTAGACATACTGAAGCAGGCAGAGATCTGCAGGTTAGCGCTTGCAGACAGAGATGAACCGTATATTGTTCCAATAAATTTTGGAATTGAATTTACTGATCCTTTGAATCTCTACTTTCATTGTGCACGTGAAGGAAGAAAGCTTGATATTATTGAGCGTAACCACAAGGTCTGTTTTGAAGTTGAGGTTGATGCAAAGCTTCATCCAGGATCAAAAGCATGTGGCTGGTCAATGAGATACCGCAGCGTTATAGGCTTTCCCTTTTTTAGTTAATGACCATTTGCCTTGCTAAGGTTTGATTAACTTCACGGCTTATTATAAGGCTATGTGGGTTTTCTACGGATTAGTATCTGCGCTGTTTCTGGCAGCTTATGATGTAATCCGCAAATATTCTTTAAACAACAATCCTGTTTTGCCTGTGTTGTTTCTTGCAAGCGCAACAGCCGGACTGGTATTTGTACCCCTTGTTGTTCTGTCGTTTATTTCAGGAGCCTTGTTTTTTAGCGAACAGAACATGAGAAGAAAATCATTTGCACTGGCTGGAATTCTTACGGGGATTGTATTGATCATATTTGGCACGATAGGATAAGCACTAACAACATAATTTTTTCTACATTTGTGACTGCAATTCAGGGTGACCAGAGCTTAAAAGGGAATCCGGTGCACCATGCATTAAAATGAGCATATTTGGGAGTCCGGAGCTGCCCCCGCAGCTGTAAGTTCTAATTTTAGTTTGTCTTTTCAAGAAAGCGAAGAAACGACTTACTAAAATAGAATCCCGACAAGTAAAAAGCACCGCTTTTTAATTAGTCGGGATCTGAAAACGTTTTTAATAAACCATTATCCTAAAAACCGGGATGAGAAGGTAAAAAACGAAGAACAAGCCAGAAGACCTGCCCTGAATCAGCAACCGGTTCGATACTTCGGGGATATGGGTTTCGGACTCCATAGTACATGGATTTCATTTACTTTTCCCGGGTATATACTGATAAAGATGAACTATGAAATATATTTCTGCCATAGTTGTTTGTATTGCTTTGTTGACTGGATGTACAAATCGAGGTTCTTTTCCTTCAACTCGTACTGCCAGGGAAACGGATTTTGTTAAAGAAGATATTCGATATGCAAAAGGTTTTACTATTGAAAAAGCCGGAGATCATAAGTTAATAACAGTTTTCAATCCATGGAGTTCTCCTGATACGCTGGCAACCTATCATATTTATTATAACGATAGTATTAAGGACCCCCTGTCTGAGTTTAAGATTAAAATTCCAATAAATAAAATTGCATGTTTATCATCCACAAATATTGGAATGATCAGTTTACTGGGTGACAGAAAGAAGATATCGGCATGCAGTGATCCCGATCTTATATATGATTCTCTTCTTTATCAAAGATATCTTGATGGCCAGATAACCGATCTGGGAAGTGCAAATCAATTTACTGTTGAAACAATTGTTGATCATTCACCTGATCTGGTAATGAAATATATCTTTGGAGCCAGGGAGACAGTCGATGAAAAACTTATCGAAGCAAATATACCGGTTGCATACAACCTTGAATTTATGGAGATTCATCCTCTGGGAAGAGTGGAGTGGTTGAAATTTGTTGCTGCATTTTTGGGCAAAGAAAAAACAGCCGATTCATTATTTGATAGTATTGAAGATGAGTATCTGAGACTTGTTGAGCTTGTCTCGAAAGAGACAGTTAAACCTTCAGTTCTTGATGGCTCAAGTTACAGAGGAGTGTGGTATGCTGCAGGAGGCAAAAGCTACTCGGCAAAAATGTATGCCGATGCGGGAGCTGATTATTACTGGAGTGCTGATAACCATAGAGGTTCCATACCAGTTAGCTTTGAAATTATTATTGACAAGCAGGCAGATGCTGATTTTTGGTTTGGCCCTTCAACAGGAAATCGGACTGATCTTTTAGAGATTGAAAAGCGCTACAACAGGTTGAAATCATTTCGTGAAGGAAATGTTTATTTTTTTGGCAAACGAGTTAATCCAAATGGAGGTTTGGATTATTTCGAAAGCGGTGTTGCACGTCCCGATATATTATTAAAAGATCTGATCTGGGTATTTCATCCTGAATTGTTAGATTCGAATTACAATTCTGTTTATCTTGAAAAAATTCATTAGAAATATATACTCGGATACATGGGAAACAGGGTAAATACAATCGTACTTTTTGCATTAATAGTTCCTCTTATTGTATTGTTAATGCTCGATTTGTGGCTTGGGAGTGTCTCAATTACTTTTGAAAGTTATGTTGATATCCTTACAGGAAAATCTGATAATTCAGGATGGAACTATATTATTTTTCATTTACGTCTTCCAAGGGCCGTAACAGCAGTTATCACCGGAGCAGGTTTATCTGTTGCAGGTTTAATGATGCAGACTTTGTTTCGTAATCCTCTTGCCGGACCATATGTGCTTGGCATCAGTTCGGGAGCAGGCCTTGGAGTCGCCCTGTTTGTTATGTCATCCTCATTATTTTCACTATTCAGTATTGACAGGACTTTTTTTTATGGTATCGGGGGTCAGATTATTTCCGCAATAGTTGGTTCTTCTATTGTCTTTCTAATCATTATTTCGATTTCATCAAG
>DAOUOU010000194.1 GCA_030626465.1 Bacteroidales bacterium | reverse complement strand
GAATTTCAGCATGTGAAACCCGGGAAAGGGCCTGCTTTTGTTCGTACTAAATTAAAAAACATCAAAACAGTTTTGACATTTTTAATAGTTAACTGTTTGTATTTGAAATTGTATTTAGAAGCAAGTTCTTTAACACGATGTGGCAAATACTTTTTGGCTTCAATGCGCCAGGTTTCTTCTATCGTTTTGCGAATGAAATTTTGAATCCGGTGATCATCCACCATAGAAATTTCCGGATACCATACGATAATCTTATTACCTGACACAACGGATTTTATTGTTTTTTTGTGATGTTTTAGTAAATGGAGCTGGTGCGTTCGGGTCTTGAAATCTAAGCTTTCAGTAAAGATGGTATTTTGGTTCTTTACAATAGCTTGTCTTTTCAGTGATTTTTCAATCCAGCTTTTTTTTTGACGCACAAACTGTAACGCACTTGATTCTGAAGCGAGACGAGGTATCACTACAATTATACCATCTTTGTGATCAATCCTTAAGCGTATAAATCTGGCTTTGGCACTTCTTCTTAAACAGATCGGTCCAATGCCTTCAAGATAAGTTTTTTTATCGTGCGACTTCAACTTGTAATTTAATTGTTTGAATGGGTTAAAATTAAATCACCTAAGGGCAAATTTAAGTCTCCTGAACAATTAATTATGATTTTTCTTCAACCGAATTTGTATTTTTACCCCTCATGTGCAGAATTTTACATATTGAAACTGCAACAGAAGTATGTTCTGTATCTCTCGCCCATCGTGGTAAAATTATTGCCTTAAGGGAAACTTCAGAAGAAAAATCACATGCAAGTATTTTATCAGTTTATGTGAATGAACTTTTAGAAAGCCCTGCAATGAAAAACAATCACCTTGATGCGGTTGCTGTTAGTATGGGTCCGGGATCATACACCGGATTACGCATAGGTGTTTCAATGGCAAAAGGATTATGTTACGGAGCAGATATTCCCCTGATTGCAATTTCCACACTAGAGGCTATGAGAAACGGGTTGTGTGAATATCTAAAGAAAAAAAAGATCAACATACCAACAAATGCTCTGTTCTCTCCCATGATTGATGCACGCCGTAAGGAAGTCTATATGGCACTGTTTAGCTCTGACGGGAAGATTTTCAAAGAGGTTGTAGCCCAGGTAGTGACTGCAGAAACATTCGATGAATTATTTGTAAAGCATCCTATCTATTTCTTTGGTTCAGGAGCAAAAAAGCTATCTTCAGTTGTTGTAAACAGGAACGCTGTTTTTATTACTGATTATAAACATTCTTCTGTTTATTTGGCTTCTGCTGCAAATGAAAAATTTATTAAAAGGGATTTTGTTGATTTGGCTTATTTTGAACCCTTCTATCTGAAAGATTTTATTACTACAACTTCCAAAAAGAATAGAATTTTTCCATCACCGAATGTTTAAGGCATAGTTATTGCAAAGCACTAATTAACTTCAAAAAAAAGAAATAATGAAGTCATTTGCATATGTCTTTCTGGCAATGGTTCTGCTTAGTTTTGACCTTGAAGATTTAAATCATAAGAACATTGAGGAATCTGATAACAAACGGTTTAAAAGTGGCGAAGAACTGGTTTATTCTTTAAAATATGGACTCATTCATGGAGGGAATGCTACACTAACATTGAATCTGACTGAGTATGATACCAATCAGGTATACCATGCACGCGCATATGCTAAGTCGACTGGAATAACAGATAAATTGTTTAAAGTTGAAGATGTATATGAAAGTTATTTCGATCCGGTAACCTGTCTTCCATATAAATCTATCCGCAATATTAGCGAAGGAGGATATAAATTTTATAACGAAGTTTACTTCGCACACAAGGATAATAAACTGGTAAGTCAGAAAAGCGGGGAGTATATAGTTCCTTCTGATATATTTGACGTCGTTTCATCTTTGTATTATTTACGACAATTAAATCCTGATACATTGAAAAAAGGAGACGTAATTCCTATTGTTGCTTTTTTCGGCGATGAAATTTTCCCATTTCCTCTTCGATATAAAGGAAAAGAGACTGTTAGGACAAAACTTGGAAAATTTCTTTGTTACAGATTTGATCCGGTAGTTGAAGTTGGCAGGATATTCAAAACTGAGGATGATATGACAATTTGGATCAGTGCGGATCAGAATATGGTTCCGATACGAATTCGATTTGATATGATTGTTGGAGCAATTAAATGCGATCTTGTAGCATACAAAAATCTTACTTCTGATTTAGTAAGGAATTAGTAGTAAATGTAAAATTCCAAATATTAGGATTCATTAATTGATTGATTTCCCTTATTTTTGTAACCATCACTTAAAAAAGTAAAGATGGCTACAACTGGAGATATAAGGAACGGATTATGTATTGAGTACAATAATGATTTGTACATGATCGTGGAATTTCAGCATGTGAAACCCGGGAAAGGGCCTGCTTTTGTTCGTACTAAATTAAAAAACATCAAAACAGGTAAAGTTGTTGACAACACCTTCTCTGCAGGTCATAAAATTAACATCCAACGGGTAGAACGAAGAGCATACCAGTTTTTGTATAAAGATGATATGGGTTACAATTTTATGCACACAGAAACTTTTGAACAATTAGGGATAGTTGAAGAAATGATAGATGCACCGGAACTTTTAAAGGAGGGGCAGGAAGTAGAAATAGTCTATCATGCAGATATAGACACGCCCCTATCATGTGAATTACCGCCATTTGTAATACTCGAAGTAACCTATACTGAACCAGGGGTGAGAGGCAACACAGCTTCCTCCACCGCGCTTAAGCAGGCTACTCTCGAAACGGAAGCAACTATTAATGTACCTCTTTTTATTGAACAGGGAGAAAAGATTAAAGTAGATACAAGAACAAAAACATATTCGGAAAGAGTTAAAGAATAGATTATAATTTTACTTGCTCCTAGAATAACTATATGAATGAAAAAGCTTCTATAAAACGTCTTAAGCTAACAACATTTAAGCTTCGCTCATTGCTTAATATAACTCAGGCGATAAATGAAAATCTAACGCAGGAAGAACTTTTATCGAGATATGAAAGTATTTTGCAGGAAGATCTGAATATAGGGAAACTCATACTTTACAAATTAGAAGATGAGTGGAAATGTATATTAAGTTCGGGTATATCTGATGAAAGTCAAAAAAACATTGATGTTGAAAAGGATTTGTTATCATTCAACGAGATTTCTTTTGTATCGTCTGCTCAATCATCTACACTTTCAAATTATGATATAGTCATTCCTGTTGTTCATAATAATAAACACATAGCTTTTGTTATAATAGGTGATATTGATGAAGAGGGAGAAGGAATTAGTCCGACGATCAAACACCTTAATTTCATACAAACCATCTCTAATATTATAATAGTCGCCATTGAAAATATCCGGCTATTCAATGAAAGCTTAAAACAGGAGGCTATGAAGAAAGAGCTTGAACTGGCTTCAAAGATGCAAAATATGCTGATACCTCACACATCAGCTTTGCCGAATAACGAAAGAGTAAGCATGATGGCATTTTACCATCCTCATCTCGAAGTAGGGGGCGATTATTACGATTATCTCGAACTAAGCAAGGACGAGATAGGGTTTTGTATTTCTGATGTTTCCGGAAAAGGTATGTCAGCTGCACTTTTGATGTCAAATTTTCAGGCAAATTTGCGAGCCCTGTTTATTCATGAAATTTCTCTTCTGGCACTTGTCGAAAAACTTAATGAATGTGTATTGCGTGCTGCTAACGGGGAAAAATTCATTACCCTGTTTATTGGTAAATTCAACTTCAAGAGCCGGGAACTGGAATACATCAATGCCGGACATAATCAACCCATTCTTTATAAGGTGGATGATAAAAATTTACTTTTTCTCGACAAAGGATGTGTCGGCATTGGAATGCTTGATG
This sequence comes from Bacteroidales bacterium, assembly GCA_030626465.1. Taxonomy (GTDB): domain Bacteria; phylum Bacteroidota; class Bacteroidia; order Bacteroidales; family UBA10428; genus UBA10428. The sequence goes on along the minus strand of DAOUOU010000194.1, from coordinate 938 downwards.
AGATACCGCTGATAAAAAAAGGATCTGTTCTTATTGAAGAACGGACAAAGATATTGTGCTATACTGACGGTCTCGTTGAATTGATGGATGGAAGAGGTATTTCTACGGAAACTTCTGAAATTGAAGATTGTTTAAGTAACAATGATTCAATTGAGGATAACATTGGAGACATTATTAAACGACAAAAGATTCTGGAAGATTCCACAGCAATTTTCGATGATATCTCTATCCTGGGCATAGAACTCTTCTGATATTCTTATCTGGTAGTTTGATTAAAGAGTAAGCTTACCATCATTCGAAGTTATTTTATCTTCTTGTCGTCGTAAATAATAAATGTCAAGAGAGACAAAAACTGCTATGAAACCCCAGAATAGGGCAGATGCTTTATCGGTATCAAGAAAATTATTAAGTGATCCGTGCATAAGATAGGTAATGAATCCTAGAAGATAGGCTAGCACTAATTGTTTAAGCCTTTTGTCTTCGATGTGATTATATACCCTGAATCCCGTTAGAAGGCTAAAAATTACAATTAGAGCAAAAGAAATAAAACCCAATATCCCCGACTCTGATAAGGGACCAATATATTCGCTGTGGGCATTACCACGATCTCCAAAATTAGTACTGATCAAAGTTTTTTTCTGTGAAGACTGGTAAGGGGCATATTTAAACATGTATGTACCTGGCCCCCATCCAAAAATTGGTCTCTCCTTAAACATCTTTAATGCGGCATCCCAGCGATTAAGCCTTTCCAGATTAGAATCATCAGAAGTAATATTCGATATAGATTGCACATGCTCAGCAAGGTCAGCAGAGGAATCCTGCTTGTTTCTCTCAAGCTTGTGAATAATTTCAGTTCGCTGGCCAAGAAAATAAATAAACACGAGTATACCTACTACAAACAAATACCTGAATTTGATCTTAAGTAGTGTTACCACCAG
>DAOUOU010000058.1 GCA_030626465.1 Bacteroidales bacterium | reverse complement strand
ATTAGTAATTTCATCGTATACTTTGTCCATAAAGGCAGGCCCCATACCAAAACGAAATGAACCGTGCAGTTTGTTCTCTCCTGCAAGAAGAGGTTCAATAAAAGCATATACAGAGTACGTCCTGCCAAGCACTTCGGGATTTGAAAAACTTATAAATAAAAAGGAGAACCCTGTACGGGGATAGCAATAACAGTAGTTCCAGGCAGTTTCACTCATCAGCTGCCAGTTCCATTCCAACTCTATACCCCAGGGATTTGTTTTGGATATTTCTTTTAAATCTTTTGCATGTGGTAGTATGAACCCATAGTGAGCCCGCAGACCTATTATATGAGAATTTTGGGCTACTATTTCTGCTTGTCCCAAAGCCCCGCTCAGAAGTAAAAAAGACACAATCCATTTGAACTTATGTATCATGCACTAAAGAGTTGATTTTATTACTCCGCCGTCCACGGCATAAACCTGCCCGGTGACATAACCGGAAAGGGGAGAAAGCAACCAGACAGCAAGAGAAGCAAAATGCATCAAATTACCTGTTTTTTTCATTGGAATATTGTTTTCAATTTGTTCCTGGCTTAATCTGTCAGGCTTGCATTATTCATAATTTCATTTTTACGGTCTTTGAATACTGATGCAAGAGTGCGTAGTTTCTTTTGAGCAAGGGTTGTCATTCTGTACATCACAGGAACAATGATCAGGGTAAGGAATGTTGAAAGAGTTAAACCGAAGATCACTGTCCACGACATGGGGCTCCACATTTCAGCCATATCTCCTCCTAAAAACATGTTGGCATCATAATTCTGCAGCAATCCCTGGAAATCAAAATTCAAACCAATTGCCATTGGGAGTAGGCCAAGAATTGTTGTAATTGCCGTAAGCAATACCGGGCGCAACCTGGTCTGGCCTCCAAGGACAATGCATTCGGTAGCCGCGTCGAGAGGAAGAAAAGCCCCGTCGGGCAGCCCCAGTTCTTTTCTTTTTCTGGCTTTCAGTAATTCAATATAATCTACCAGAACAATAGCATTATTCACCACAATACCTGCCAGAGATATTATACCTATGCCTGTCATAATAATAATAAAGTCCATATTAAAGATCCATAATCCGCCAAAGACACCTATAGTACTGAAGAGAATGCTAAAAAGAATTATAATGGGTCTGATGATAGAGTTAAATTGAGTTACCAGGATTACAAGCACCAAAGCGATAGCGATCAAAAAGGCACGTCCAAGGAAGGTCATCGATTCCTGTTGTTCCTGTTGCTCACCGGTAAACTCATACCTGTAGCCAACAGGCATATCAAAACTCTCCATCAAACCTGCCAGTTGCTGGTTGATAGAATTGGCATTATATCCTTCAATAATATTTGAATAAAGTGTCACTACTCTGTCCAGGTCTTTACGGCGTACCGAACTAAATGTGGTCGAATACTCGAAATCAGCAACTGAAGAAAGAGGAATGTAAGTAGGAGGGCCATCGCCATATACTATCATCTTCATATTCAGTAAAGCAGGGAGGTCATATCGATAATGGTCGGCCAGCCGAATCTGTATGGGATATTCGTCTTCGCCTACCTTGAAATCAGAAACCTGCTCACCAAACAGAGCCTGCCGGATAGTAAATGCAATCTGTTGTGTATTAAGCCCAAAGCGTTGTGCTTTATCTCTGTCGATATGTATCAGCAATTCCGGCTTTTGGGTACTTATATTCATTTTCAGGCCTTCAATACCTTCTATATTGGCCAGTTCGATATACGTTTTAATTGTATCGGTCAGATACACCAGTTTATCGAAGTCCTGACCAATAATCTCGAGATTAACAGGTTTTCCTGTCGGAGGGCCTCCATCGTCTTTCGATACTTCAATCTCTACGCCCGGATATCTTCCGGCGACAAAATTGCTTAAATCCCGCATCATATCTGAAGTTTTATTCTCTTCTCCCCGTAATTCAAAATCGATGAAGCTAACCGTAATAATTGCCTGGTTTGGCTTTGTTCCTGCTGAAAAATCAAAGGGGTCTCCTCTTCCAACTGTTGTTAATATTGATTCAACAATTGCATCACCTTTTTCATTCTTATAGGGTTGAAAAAAGTTGATAATATCATCTTCGAGCCGATCGATAAAATCATTTGTTCCGGTAATATCCGTACCAATAGGTAATTCACTTACTATATTGATATAGTTCGGATCGGCATCGGGGAACAGGATTATATCGGGTAAACGCGAAAAGAACAACACGATAGTGATAAGTAACAGAAATATCGTACCTACAAAAAACAATACCAGGTTTTTTCCACGCAGAGCAAATCTTAATGTACGGTTATACACATGTTCCAACCTGACAAGAAATATATCCTGGAACCAGGATTCCATGCGACGAAGAAACAGCAGGTTCAAAACACCTATTAAGCCAAAGGCAATCAATAGATTTGGGAATATCCTCCATCCGGTCAACAAAAGGAGAAGACCGGTAACAACCATTCCTGTGGCAATAAAAAGCCCCATTCTTTGCTTAAGCGCTGTATTTCCGTTTCCAATATTCGATTTGACCTTAATAAAGGTGGCAGAAACCACCGGTATAATCACAAGCGCTACAAATAATGAGGATGTAAGAACGATGATAAGGGTTATGGGCAGGTATTTCATAAACTCTCCCATAATTCCTTCCCACATGGCCAGAGGAAAAAATACTGCTAGAGTGGTGGCAGTGGAAGCAATGATAGGCACTGCTATTTCACCAACGGCTTTCCTGGCCGCCTCCCATGGTTCATAACCATTATCAACAAAACGATAGATGTTCTCAACGGCAACAATGGCATTATCGACGAGCATACCCAGTGCCAGAATAAGGGCGAACAGCACGATCATATTGATACGAAAATCAATAATTCCAATGACCAAAAACGATATAAATATTGACATGGGAATTGCCAGTCCGACAAAAAGAGCGTTGCGGGTACCCAGGAAGAAAAAGAGCACAAGTACCACGAATATCACACCCAGGATCATGCTGTTTTCAAGGTTTTTAAGCAGCATTTTTGCCGACTCGCTCTGATCATTGGTAATAGAAACATTCAGGTTTTCCGGCAGCATATTATCTTCCTTCGCTTTTTCAAGCACATCATAGACCTTATCAGTAGTGGAAAGAAGGTTCTCGCCGCCTTTTTTCACAACCTGAACAGAAACGACAGATTCTTTATCCAGACGGGCAAAGCTTGTGGGTTCTTCATACCCGTAAACAATAGCTGCAACATCTTTCAAATAGACTATTTTGTCTTCGTCTTTCTTAACAATGATATTCTCCAGCTCTTTGACATCTTCAAACTCCCCAACTGTTCTGATACTTCGCCGTGTTTTTCCAAGGAGTATTTCACCGCCTGAGATGGAAACATTTTCTGAACGCACGGCCTGAGCGATATCAAAAAAAGCTAACTCATAGGCTTCAAGCTTAACCAGGTCGACATTGATCTTTACTTCACGGTCGTTGACCCCTTCAATCAGTACTTTTGATATCTCGCCAATGCTTTCAATTTCATCCTGCAGGTATTCGGCATAGAATTTTAATTCTTCCACACTATAATCCCCTGAGAGGTTAATGTTCAGGATAGCAAATTCGGAGAAATCAATATCGAATACCAGGGGTCCTGACACATCATCGCCCGAGGGTATCTCATCGCTTGCGTTATCCACTGCATCTTTGACCCTGCGCAATGCATCTTCGAGGTCGACGTCGGTAGTAAATTCTGCGAATATCATGGAGGCGTCCTGTGCCGAGATCGAGGTTACTTCTTTCAATCCTCTGACATTCTCGATCTCCTTTTCAAGAGGCCTTGTAATAAGATTTTCAATATCTTCCGGAGAATTTCCGAAATAGACTGTTTGCACCATTATTTGGGGCCATACAATTTCAGGGAAAAGTTCTTTTGGCAGATTACGATAAGAAAGTATTCCGGCAAGCAATAAGACGACAGCCAAAATATATACGGTATTCTTATTTTTCAGGGCAAGGGTAGTAAGCTTAAATTCCCTGACTACTTTTTCTGATAGGTCTTTCGCACTCATTTCAAATAATTTTTGCCTGTTATTCACTAATTTTTACAGGTACGCCCGTACTAACAAGATGATACCCTTCAACAACTACCCTGTCGTTTTCATTCAGGCCATTACTGATCATGGTCTTATCATCGTAAGAGAGGGAAGTCTCCACGTACCGTTTTTCAACAATTTGTTGTTCTTCTTTTTCCTGTACGATATATACATAGTTGCCTGAAATATCTTTCCTTATTACCAGTGAAGGCACAACAAATGCATCTTCAGAGGAAAAATCTTTGATACGTATGGTAGAAATCATATTTGGACGCATCAGTTGTTTATGGTTGTTCACATTCAGTTCAATCTGAAAAGTCCTGCTTTTCGAATCAATTACTTTGGAAATCCTGATTATTGGAGTTTCTATCTTCACATCCGGCAGTGAAGCAAATGTCAGTTCAACTATCTGCCCTGCTTTCACTTTACCGATATAGCTTTCAGATACATCAGCCTTAACGATCATCCTGTCCAGGTTTACAAATTCAACAACCGGCATCATGGGACTTGCGATCTCGCCCTTCTTTGAAAAGATCTTATCAACTATTCCTGAAAATGGTGCTCTGATCTGTGCCATGCGCAGTTGTGCCTCGAGAGCTTCAATCTGAGTTTCGAGGGTTTCTTTTTGATTTTTTGCTCCCAGATACTGTATCTCCGAACCGATGCCCTGTTTCCAGAGAGCTTCTTGTTTTTCAAATGTTATAGTAGCCAAATCCAGAGAGCTTTTTGTTCCCTCAATTTGTTTTTCTATGGCATCGGTATTCAGAGAAAGAAGCAATTTACCTTTCGAAACCTGTTGCCCTTCGTTCACATAAATTTCTTCGATACGGCCATTCATTTCAGGACTGATCAATGCATAATTTTTAGCTGCTACATTGCCGTACACGATAATATAATGATTGAATTCTTCTCCTTTTACTTGTTTAACCACAACCGGTGTAAGGTTATCTTTTACTTCAGGGGTCATCTTCCCTTCCAGCTTTTTTATTTGTAACTGGATACTTGCAATCCTGTTCTTTTGCGCAGTGATCTTTTTGATGATTTTCAGATCATCTGCATTTCTGGATGAATCCAATATGGCTATCTCATGATCAATTTGGTTTAGTTCCTTGCTAATTTCTAATTGCGCTTTTTGTAAAGAATCTCTTTTTGCAATAAGATCATTCACATTATTATCTGTCGACGCTGTACAAGCAGATAAAATAACGGCAAATACTATAATTGCTTTTTTCATTCTCTTGGTTTTATATGATTTCATTTGGCACATAATGGTTTATAATTGGCTATACGCTTTGTCAAGATTAATTTTTGCATTCAGCAAATAGAGTATAGCAGTCGATAAAGACAACTGAGCTTCCAGGTATTGGTTGTTGGCAAGGGTCAGGTCCATACTTGATATTATTCCGTAACTATACTTTTCGATCGAATAATCCAGAATTTTCCTGGACAAATAAAAATTATCTAGCTCGTTATTGTATGTTTCAAGAGCAGTGAGATAATCCAGTTTAGCCTGGTCTGCCTCCATGAATAATCGTTGCGATTCCTGAGTCTTCATATTCTGAGATTTCTCCAGCTCAATTTTGGCCATGCTGACAGAAGCACTTTTCATACCGCTCTGGAAAATTGGCACACTCAGATTTACACCGACCATGTGTCTCATTGTAAAGTCAAGTGTAGCTTTTTCAAATAGATCTTCGTATTTATAGAAGGCTGAAAGAGTCGGGAGATACATCGATTCCTCACGCTTCACAAGCAGTGTGTTCAGCCTTTCCTGAGTGTCAAGCAACCGGTAATCTATGTGGTTCTCGAGGTTAAAATTTATCAGATTTGTCAGATCGATTAAATTAATATCTATTAATTTCCCCAGGTCATCAGTAAGTACGATCTCCGATTCAACATTTAGACCTAACTGGTATTTAAGCATCCTCGACATAAATTCGATCTGCCGGGTATTAGCATTTAACGAGTTTTCAGTACGTTTAACATTTATCGCTATCTGGTCGGCTTCAGTTTCTTCCAGAAGCCCTTGGTCACTGGTCTTTTTTGTATCACTATATATTTTTTTCAGATTCTCAACAGTTCCTTCAAGCAATTCCTGATTCTTCTCCAGGATCAACAGGGAATAATAAGTGCCGGCAACCATTTCTTTAAGACCGATGCTTTGTTTCTCAAAACTCTCCACAGTAAGTTGTTTGTATGTTCTTGCTGCTTTTAAACCAACAATATATTCACCACTGAACAAGAGTTGGTTTAACATAACATTGTAAGAAACGTTTTGCTCAACGGCAAGCTTAATGGGTTCAAATTCATTAAATTCCAGACCTACTCTGCTGGGGTCCTGTAAATCAGCTCCGGTAACAAATTCATTATTACCAACGGTACTGGCAAGAAAATACTCGCCTCCGAAAGAAGCTTCCGGCACTTCCGGAATATAGGTATAATCTACTCCTCCTGTAATTTGCGGTAAACCGATAGCTGTTATTTCCCATACTCTATTGCGGGCATATTCAATATCCAGAGCTGCGTTCTTGCTCATAAAAAAGTTTTCAATGGCATAACTCTGTGCTTCCGAAAGCGAAAATTTCATTACCGAATCGGTTTGTGCTGATAAATTAAATGACATCATCAGTGCAATAACGGGGTAAAATATCAAAGGTATGAACTTCATGGTTTTGGAGTTTTTATTTCAATTCGTATAAATATTTCTCTAACAGTAAAATTCCTTTTTCGTTCAATAGAGCTCTAAGATGGTATTCCAGCAATTCCAGCATATACTCATCAGATGTATATTCTTCAACAGTGATGACTTTGCTTTGAGGGATATTAGCCACATGCTGGTACAGAGTTTTTTGAAATTCCAAGCTCGGCAGAAACTTCATCCATAGTGATACTGCGTATTCCGTAATTCAAGTATAGTGCAGATACTTTGTTTAGTATTTCAGTAAGCGCTACGGTCATAAAAGAAAAAACAAATGTAACTAAATAAGTTTTTTTAGTTTTCTATAGCTTATTAAAAAATCATTAAGGAAACCAACAAATCCAAAATGATAAACTAAGAAAACTCCAGGCAAATATAAAGTGAGGAACATGAGGCAAGAATGAAAAATCGGCCAACTGTTCTGTTTAATCGGTAAAATGATAATTACGAATACTAAAGCGGCAGGATGATTTAAATCACCGTTCGTTATTAAGTTAAATCACTGCTTTTGATGTGAGAAATTTGATGATATATTTTACCTTTAATAAAGAACTAAACTTTGTATGAAGACTTTCTCAATCGAGGGAGGAGAAACCTCTCCCACTGTTCACATTGATGAATCGAAAAGCGTGGTGGAAATTTCAGGAAATTCTACTTTAAAAGAAACGAGCTGGTTCTACAGCAATTTACTGAAATGGATACTCGCCTTCAACCTGGGAAATCGAAAGACGGAAGTCATTAATATTAAGCTTAGGCGAATTAATGATAGTTCATCTAAGTGGATTCTTTTAATATTGAGGAAACTGGCAAGTCTGATACCGGCTTCTGAATTTGAAATCAACTGGTATATCATTGGCAATAGCAACAGAGTCCTGTTAAGTGGGCAGAGGCTCCGGAGCCAATCAGGATGTAAAGTAAACCTGGTGTCAGAGTAAGGAGACTACTAACAGCTTGGGGAGGGAAAAATTTAATTTCTGTGGTATGGCATGGTTTGTCTCTGGAAATAAAACAAAAGTATTGGCTCAGAACAGCCCGACGGTTACAATTAAAGAACGACTTAAAAAGGTGGAAATTTCGGGACGTTCAAGAATGGCTGATCCCAGTGAGTTTTATGAAGAGCTGCAGCGCAAACTGATCTCTTGCTATTATTCTTTTAACAACACACTTATCCTGGATTTTAATTTTGAGTATATCAATACAGGTTCTTCAAAATGGCTGTATCATATACTTATTCATCTTCAGTCGCTTGCCAAACAGGGAGGGTTGTTGGAAATCAACTGGTATTATGAGGAAGATGATGAGGTGATACAGGAAGCCGGTGAGGTGTTTGAATCTGTTCTTACAATTCCCTTTCATATGAAGATACTATAATTACCGGTCTCTTCTTCCGGCTCCTTTTCGGGATACAAGCCGGAAGAGTAAACTTAATCAGGTATCTTCTTAAATAAAGTTTCCGCAATTGGCAGATCGGTTAGAGAGGTTATTTTAATATTCTCTTCATTGCCTTCGGCAAGATATATTTTGTATCCTGCTTTTTCAACAACCACAGCATCGTCTGTAAAGATTTCTTTGTAATCTGTATTATAAGCGTCGAGGAGCAATTCCGACTGAAAGATCTGTGGAGTTTGTACAAGCCTGAACAATGCTCTTGGCTCTGCAACTGAATCGACCTGGTCTACCCTTCGGATAGATTCTGTAATTGGGATTACAGGAATAGCTGTTCCTTCTTTTTCTGCCATCTTGAAACAATTTGAGATAGTTTTTTTACTTACCAGAGGGCGCACACCGTCGTGAATGGCAACAAGAGAAGATCCTGCAATATCTTTCAGTCCGTTTTTTACAGAATGGAAACGTGTTTCTCCTCCGGCGAAGAGCAAGTGTTTGATCTTAAACTTATATTTCCCGCACAATTTTTTCCATGTCTCGATTTCTTCTTCCGGCAGAACCAATCGCAGTTCAAGTTTGTTATCATAATTATAAAATCTGTTTATACTATGCATAAGAATGGGAAGATTATGTAAAAGCATAAATTGTTTGGGAGTACCTGATTGCATACGGTTACCGCTTCCTCCCGCTGCTATTAATACAATCTTTTTCATTCGTATAAATTTTTATTTTTCAGACAAAATCAGTTAGTAAATAATTTGTAAAGTAAATGATATACATTTAATGAAATTAGTTTAATTCGATCAAAAATGTTTGAAAAGTCATTTTCATTTTTAGAAACACTTACACAAAATAACAACCGTAAATGGTATCATGCAAATAAATCTTTTTACAACGTAGCAAGGCAGGAGTTTGAGCATGTTACAGAGATTTTGTTGCATGAAGTGAGTGAGTTTGATAAGGATGTTGCAGGATTAACACCTAAGGACTGTATATTCCGGATTTTCCGTGATGTTCGCTTTTCTGCAGATAAGTCGCCCTACAAAACTAATTTTGGTACGTTTCTTACCCGTGGAGGCAAAAAAACAGGGTTTGCCGGTTATTATCTGCATATCCAACCGGACAATTCATTCATTGCCGGGGGCATTCATATGCCGCCATCTCCTGTATTGAAAGCTATACGCAGTGATATTTTCGAGCATATTGAGGAATTCAAAGAGATTATTCAATTTCCTGAGCTGACAAAGAATTTTGATGGCATGTTTGGAGAACAATTGAATAATCCTCCCCGGGGCTTTCCAAAAGATTTCCCTGATATTGACCTTCTCAAGTATAAGAGTTACGGGTTTTCAAAAATGAAAACCAATAAAGAAATGATGCATGCTGATATTCTGGAGGATATAATCGCCAGGTTTCGCTCCCTCTTTCCTTTTATCCTGTTTTTGAATGAAGCGATTGAGGGAGTTTAGATGTTTAGAGTTTAGATGTTTAGAGGTTTAGAGGTTTAGAGGATTACCCCCTTGTTTTCCCCCTTGAAGGGGGAAGGATGTCTTGTCCTGAAATAGGTTTACACAAAATGTAAACAAATAAGGATTTTTCCCCCACTCCTGTTTCATCTCCTTTTTAGGATTTTTCCCCACTCCTGTTTCATCCCCCTTTTAGGGGGATTATAGGGGGTATTTTTGCATGACCCTACAGCATGCACTATGCAAATAAATTATCTTCAGTTAATCGACTCATCGACTCATCGACTAATCAACTAATCAACTAATCATTTTATCACTTTCTCAATGGCGGTGGTTAATTCGGATATGGTGAAAGGTTTAAGCACATGACCATCGCAGCCTGATTTGTAACAATTTCTGATTTCGTTATCGAGAGCAAAAGCTGTTTGAGCAACAACAGGTATATCGGGTCTGAGGGATTTAATCTTCTTCGTCACTTCCAGACCATCTATCGAAGGGAGATGGATGTCCATCAGAATAAGATCGAAGTGTTCTCCATCAGCAACCATATCAATTGCTTTCTGTCCAACTTCAGCCCAGACGACTTTTGCGGAATATCCTTCAAGAATATCACGCAGAAGAAACCAGTTTGATTCCTCATCTTCGACAACAAGTATTCTTTTATCTTTTAATATTTGCTCCATGTGATAGAAAAGAATTACTAATTTGTGTTAGATGAAACAGAGAGTATAAGTAAGTCAAAAAATATCACTTTTGCAACTCTTTCCATGCTAATGCTGAAGCACCCAGAATGGCTGCATTGGTTTCGGTAAGATCAGACAACAAAAGTTTAACCTTTCCTCTGTAAACCGGGAACAGGTTTTTTTCCATATATTGCTTTGTAGGGTTCAACAACAAATCACCGGCCTTAGCCAGTCCGCCAAAAAGAAATATTGCTTCGGGACTGGTACAGGTTATGGCATCGGCAAGTTTCACGCCAAGTATGCGACCTGTTAATTCGAAAGCCTCAATAGCTATTTGATCTCCCTTTTTGGCAGCTTCGGATATCATTTTTGAAGTAAGATCTTCAAAACTGATGTTGCGCAACTCACTTTCAATCACTCTTTCTGTCATGATCTTAAACACGGTTCGTTTTATACCTGTTGCGGAAACATAGGCTTCGAGACAACCTTTTTTCCCGCAACCACAATCTCTGCCACGATGTTTGACATTCATATGTCCCAGTTCACCGGCAAAGCCATCATGACCGTATACAAGATTTCCGTCAACAACAATCCCGCTTCCCAATCCGGTACCGAGAGTGATCACAATGAAATTTTTCATATTCTTTGCCCCGCCATAGATCATTTCACCCAGGGCAGCAGCATTTGCATCATTGGTGAGTACAATCGGGATAACGGGATAGTACTCCCTGAGTTTTTCCACAAACTGAATGGTACCTTTCCAATTCAGATTAGGAGCATTTTCAATTGTTCCCCGGTAGTAATTTCCATTTGGAGCACCGATACCAATGGCCTTAATAGCAACAGGATTCCCCAGTGTGCTTATTGTCTCTTCGATTTCGGTATTTAAATTTTCGAGGTATACGTCAAAATCGGTGTATTTATCAGTGCTGATAAAGTTTTCTTTCAAGCAATGCCCATCCTTGTCAACAATGCCATACTTGGTGAATGTTCCGCCAATATCAATACCAATTACATAGTCCGTCATGCATTCTTAATTTAAATATTATGCGATCTTGTTCCGGCACAAAAATAATACAATCAATGAAATATGAACTATCCTTCCACTAAGGATCAGAAAAAACATGAACCGGTCAAAAGGGTGGTATAGCCTTTCAGGAGATTATTAGTTCATTTCTTTTAAATACTTGCGCTGAAAAATGAAAATAGATACCACCCCGACAGAAATGGCGGAATCGGCAATGTTAAATATTGGCCTGAAGAATAAAAACTTCTTGCCTCCAAAGTATGGAAGCCAGTCGGGAAAATTACCCTCAAACAAAGGAAAGTATAACATATCCACTACTTTGCCATGCAGGAAAGGAGCATATCCTTTGCTTGCAGGGAACAGAACTGCAGGCTCCAGGTAACTGCTCTCACTGAAAATCAGCCCGTAGAACAAACTATCGATGATGTTGCCTATTGCTCCGGCCAGGATCATTGAAAGGCAAATTATAAAACCAAGAGGTGCTTTCCGAATGATTAATGAATGCAGATAGAAGCTGATAAGAACAACAGCTATCATACGAAAGATGGTCAGTGACGGTTTGCCGAACTTACCGGGGATATCAATGCCAAAGGCCATGCCGGGGTTTTCAATGAATCTTATTAAGAACCAGCTTCCTATTACAGGATGGGTTGCCCCAAGGGGTATTGTTGTTTTGATGATGATCTTGAAAGTTTGATCAATAATAAGGATTAGGATAATAACGAGAAGGGCTTTTTGTGACAGGGACATTCTTAATATTTTTCGCATAATAAATATGTTGCAGGCAAAAATAAAAAATGATTGGAGATAGTCCCCAATCATTTTTCATATTCTTATAAAGAAATTGTTATTTCTGTCTTTGTTTTGCATCTATGGATAGGGTTGCATGAGGAACAGCTCTGAGTCGCTCTTTGGAGATCAATATTCCTGTTTCACGACAGATTCCATAGGTTTTGTTTTCGATACGCACAAGTGCAGCCTGCAGGTGTTGAATGAATTTGAGCTGTCTTTGTGCAAGTTTGCCAGATTCCTCCTTAGATAGCGTTGCTGCTCCTTCTTCAAGAACTTTAAAAGTGGGAGATGTATCCTGTGTATCGTTACTTTCACTTTGGGTTATGGCACTTTTCAGCAGTTCATAATCCTTTCTGGCCTTATCAAGCTTATCCAGAATGATCTGTTTAAATTCTGAAAGCTCTTCATCGGTATATCTTGTCTTTTCAACCATAGTCGTAAATTTTAGTCTATTAAAAGTATAAAAAAAATTAATACCTGATGCTTTCCATCCTAAATCTTATTGATTTGAAGCAAGGTTTTTATTTCATCAGTAAGTTCAACCTCAATTGCTTTATCAGAATTAAGTTCATCAACCAGATCAATTTTATTTGCCAGCGTTTGTGACCCGATATATTCCGAGAAGTTTTCAACAGCTTCAATGATCTCTCTATGTTTCATAATACGAATATGAATTTTATCGGTAACTTCCAGTCCACTGTCTTTTCTCAGATTCTGTATACGGTTTATAAACTCCCTTGCAATACCTTCGTTTCGTAATTCACTGGTGACAGTTATATCTAATGCCACAGTTATTTTCCCTTCGTTTGCCACCAGCCAGCCGGGTATATCTTCCGATACGATCTCAACATCATCGCAAGTTAATACAATATTCTGATCATCGATTTCAAATGAGTATTCTCCTTCCGATTCTATTTTAGCAATAACATCCTGTGAGAAATTTGCAATGGCAGAAGATATTTGTTTCATCAGCTTTCCATAGCGGGGGCCAAGAGTTTTAAAATTTGGTTTTATTTTCTTTACCAGCACCCCGGAGGTATCTTTCAGAAAATCGATCTCTTTGACATTCACCTCAGAAAGTATAAGAGGGGCAACCTTTTGCAACTGATCTTCGAACTTCCTGTCTGATACAGGTACCATTATTTTGCTAAGTGGCTGACGGACTTTAATGTTTATTTTGCGGCGTAACCCCAGGATCATTGAGGAGATGGTCTGAGCGATATTCATTCGTAGTTCAAGATCTCTATCAATATATTGAGGATTGTATTTTGGAAAATCAATCAGGTGAACAGAATCAGCGGTATACTTACCGGTGACAGCATTCAGATCGCAAAAGATCTTATCACAATAGAAGGGTGCAATTGGAGAGGCAAGTATAGCCACAGTTTCAAGGCATGCGTACAAACTCTGATAGGCAGAAAGCTTGTCATCATCAAATTCCCCGCCCCAGTATCTTTTTCTGTTGAGACGAACGTACCAGTTGCTAAGGTTTTCCATCACAAACTCCTGAATTGCCCTGCTTACCTTTGTCAGCTCATAATTTTCATAATGCTGCTCTACTTCTTTTATTAATGTATTAAGCAATGAGAATATCCAGCGGTCTATCTCCGGTCTTTTTTCCAGGGGAATTTCCGCTGCCGAATTATCAAATCCATCAACGTTTGCGTACAGTGCGAAAAACGAATAGGTATTGTACAATGTGCCGAAAAACTTACGTCTTACTTCTTCTACCCCGTCGATATCGAATTTAAGGTTGTCCCAGGGTTGTGCATTTGTAACCATGTACCAGCGCAACGGATCGGAACCGTATTTCTCGATGGTTTCGAAAGGATCGATCACATTGCCCAGACGCTTGGACATTTTGTTTCCAGTCTTGTCCAGGACCAGTCCGTTACTGATAATGTTTTTATAAGCAACCGAATCGAAAAGGATCCCGGCAATAGCATGTAAGGTAAAAAACCAACCACGGGTCTGATCCACTCCTTCGGCAATAAAATCAGCGGGAAACAGATCCTTGAATTCTTTTTCTTTCGTTGCAAAAGGGTAATGTACCTGTGCGTATGGCATAGCACCCGAGTCGAACCAGACATCGATAAGGTCAGGTTCGCGAAGCATTTTCTGTTCATTCTTTGAAACAAGAACTATTTCATCAACAAAGGGTCGATGAAGATCGAAGAGAGAATAGTTATCATCCGAATAGTCATTCTCTTTGTATGATGCAAGGGGATTAGATTTCATAAACCCTGCTTCCACGGCTTTGTCGATCTTTTCTTTTAGCTTGGCGACAGAACCGATACAAATTTCTTCGGTTT
>DAOUOU010000180.1 GCA_030626465.1 Bacteroidales bacterium | reverse complement strand
ATTGGTAACGAATCATTTACTGCAACTGAGTCGGGTAACGGACCGGTCGATTCGGCCCTTAAAGCAGTGAAAAGCCTGGTACGGCATAAAGTTCGTCTTGAAGAATACCTGGTTCAGGCTATTACCAGGGGATCAGATGACTTAGGGAAGGTTCACATTCAAATAGAAAACAAAGGTACTTTATACTATGGTTTTTCAGGAAATACAGATATTATTACTGCTTCTGTTGAGGCTTTTATTGATGCTTTAAATAAAATTGTTTAACTATTAAATTATTAAAAATTGGGAAAAACATTGTTTGATAAAGTATGGGACTCTCATGTAGTTACACAGATTGAAGGTGGTCCCAGTGTTGTATACATTGACAGACACTTGATACATGAGGTAACCAGTCCTCAGGCATTTGCCGGTCTCGATCGAAGAGGTATCATGGTTTTTCGTCCACAGAATACTATTGCAACCCCAGATCATAATGTTCCGACTGTTAACCAACACATACCTATTCAGGACTTGTTATCACGTACTCAGGTCGATAAACTGAAAGAAAACGCACAGAAGCATAAAATCAATCATTATGGTCTGAATCATCCCTATCAGGGTATTGTGCATGTCATTGGTCCGGAGCTAGGACTGACACAACCTGGTATGACCATAGTATGTGGCGATTCACATACTTCTACTCATGGCGCATTTGGAAGTGTGGCATTTGGTATCGGAACCAGTGAGGTTGAAATGGTTCTGGCCTCGCAATGTATCTTGCAGTCAAAACCAAAAAAGATGCGTATTACAATCGATGGTGAACTAATGAAAGGAGTTACTGCCAAGGATATTATATTGTATGTCATCTCAAAGATTTCTGCAAGCGGAGGTACTGGCTACTTCGTTGAATTTGCAGGCTCGGCTATTCGCAATCTGAGTATGGAAGGTCGTATGACTGTGTGCAATATGAGTATAGAAATGGGTGCCCGTGGCGGGCATATTGCTCCTGATGAAACAACTTTTAATTATATCAAAGGACGTGAATTTGCGCCAAAAGGAGAAGAATGGAAGAAAAAGCTTGCTTACTGGAAAACCTTATACTCTGATGAAGATGCGGTTTTTGACCGTGAATTGAATTACAATGTATCAGGTATTGAGCCCATGATTACCTACGGCACAAATCCTGGAATGGGAGTTTGTATCACTGGTTCAATACCTGCAATTGATACTATTGAAGAAAATGCAAGGGCAAGCTTTCAGAAGTCGTTGGAGTATATGGATTTTGAAGCGGGATCTTCTATGATTGGAAAAGATGTGAACTATGTCTTTGTTGGTAGTTGTACAAATGGTCGTATCGAAGACCTGAGGGAATTTACAAATTTTGTGAAGGGAAAGAAAAAAGCAGAAAATATTGTTGCCTGGATCGTCCCCGGATCACGCCAGGTTGAGAAGCAGGCTATTGAAGAGGGTATCGATAAGAGTCTTGAAGAAGCTGGTTTTGTTTTACGTCAGCCTGGTTGCTCAGCTTGCCTGGCAATGAATGACGATAAAATTCCTGAAGGCAATTATTCTGTTTCAACCACAAACAGAAATTTTGAAGGTCGACAAGGTCCTGGATCGCATACTATGCTCGCCAGTCCACTTACTGCAGCTGCTGCAGCTATTACCGGTAAGGTAGTTGATCCCAGAGATTTTATGTAATACAATTTATAATCTGAAAACTGGTAAATAATGTCAATTGATAAATTTTTAACTATACGATCAAGCTGCGTTCCTCTTCCTGTTGAAAATGTAGACACAGATCAAATAATTCCGGCACGATTTCTTAAAGCAACCACCCGTGATGGGTTTGGAGAAAATCTTTTTCGTGATTGGCGATATGATAAGAAAAATCAACCGATTAAGGAGTTTGTTCTCAACAATCCCGCATACAAAGGTAAGGTGTTGATTGCCGGTAAAAATTTTGGAAGCGGGTCAAGTCGTGAGCATGCAGTCTGGGCTATCCATGATTATGGATTTAAAGTAGTGGTTTCAAGTTTTTTTGCAGATATTTTTAAAAACAATGCTCTGAATAATGGATTGCTTCCTGTCCGGATTTCCGCAGAATTCCTGACCAAAATCTTTAATGCTGTTGAAGCTGAAACAGATACTGAGGTAGAAGTTAGTCTGGAAGAGCAAAAAATAACCTTGCTTTTTACAGGTGAGTGGGAAAACTTTGAGATCAATCCTTACAAGAAAAAATGTCTGTTGAATGGATATGATGATATAGACTATTTACTCAGCATAAAAGATAAGATAGGAACTTATGAAGCTGAGCGAAGTAATTAAACTGGTATAAAGGAGGATGTCTGACTTGGCTTCTTTTCTTTCATAAGGCAATTAATTAATCAAAAGAATATTAGCATGAAAGTTACAATAATGGACACCACGCTTCGTGACGGTGAGCAAACCTCTGGTGTATCATTCACTTTTGATGAGAAGCTCAGTATGGCTAAACTGCTGCTTGAAGACCTAAAGGTTGACAGGATAGAAATTGCTTCTGCCAGAGTATCGGAAGGAGAATTTACTGCAGTTAGAAAAATTGCCGGTTGGGCTGAAGCACATAATGATCTGGAAAAAATTGAGGTGCTTGGATTTATTGATGGTACTGCTTCAGTTGACTGGATTCTTGGAGCAGGATGTAAGGTAATTAATCTCTTAACCAAAGGTTCTCACAAGCATGTTACTCATCAGTTGCGTAAATCTCCTGATAAACACATCACTGATATAAAAGAGGTGATAGCTTATGCGATCAGTAAAAATATCAGGGTTAATGTATACCTCGAAGATTGGTCGAATGGGATGAGAAATTCACCAGAATACGTGTATAATTTAATCGATGAACTAAGCGACCAGCCAATAGAGAGATTCATGCTTCCCGATACCTTAGGTATTCTTAGTCCTGATGAGACCTATGCGTTTTGTAAGCAGATCATGGAGAATTATCCTGAATTGAATTTTGATTTTCACCCTCATAATGATTATGATTTAGCTACAGCCAATGTATTTGCGGCTATAAAAGCAGGTATTAAATGTATACATACTACTGTTAATGGACTGGGAGAAAGAGCTGGCAATGTACCACTATCAAGCGTTATCGCCGTGGTTAAAGATCATTTTAGATACAAAATGTCAGTAAATGAATCAAAGCTTAATCTTGTGAGCAAGATGGTGGAGACTTTCTCTGGCATTCGCGTACCTCCTAACAAACCGCTTATAGGCGACCATGTATTTACACAGACAAGTGGTGTGCATGCCGATGGAGATAGAAAAAATAATTTGTATTATAACGATCTTCTGCCTGAAAGATTCGGACGTAAAAGGAGTTATGCTTTAGGAAAGACCTCAGGCAAAGCTAATATTGCAAAGAATCTTGAGAATTTGGGTATAGAACTCGACTCTGCTTCCATGAAAAAAGTAACCAAAAGAATTATAGAGTTAGGCGACAAAAAAGAAATGGTCACACAGGAGGATCTTCCTTATATCATTTCTGATGTTATACGTAGTAAAGCTATCGAAGAGAAAATAAAGGTGATGAATTTTTCACTCTCGACTGCCAAAGGTTTAAAGCCTGGGGCAAGCCTGAAAATAAAGATTGAGGGAAAAGAGTATGAGGAGAATTCTGTTGGTGACGGGCAATATGATGCTTTTATGAAAGCATTGAAAAAGATATACAAAAACCTGAATAGGAATATGCCCCGGTTGCTGGATTATAATGTCTCAATTCCTCCTGGTGGTAAAACAGATGCTCTGGTTCAAACTGTGATTACCTGGGATCTCGGAAATAAGGAAATCAGAACACGGGGTCTGGATTCTGACCAGACAGTAGCAGCTATCATTGCCACTATCAAAATGTTAAATATTATCGAAGGCTTCGAAAAAGTATAAAACTGAAGTTCGATGTTTGAAAATTCAGAATTTATAGTATTATTGCGCTTCGAAAAATACACAGTATGAATTTGTAAATACTTTTTATTATGAGTAAAACATACAATATCGCAGTAATTCCAGGTGATGGAACTGGCCCGGAAGTGGTTGTCGAAGGAAAAAAGGTTCTTTCCGCTGCTGCTCAGAAATTTGGATTTAAATTGAATTATGAAGATTTTGATTATGGTGGAGATCGTTATTTAAAAACAGGTGAAGTTTTGCCTGACTCGGCATCTGAGGAAATGAAGCAATTCGATTCTATTTTTCTTGGTGCAATAGGTCATCCCGAGGTGAAACCGGGTATTCTTGAAAAGGGAATTTTATTGCGACTACGATTTGAACTGGATCAGTATATCAATCTAAGACCTGTGAAACTATATCCCGGAGTACCAACTCCTCTTAAGGATAAAGGCCCGGAACATATTGATTATGTAGTCGTAAGAGAAAACACGGGTGGTTTATATACCGGTATTGGCGGATTTACAATGAAAGGCACTCCTGATGAGGTTGCAGTACAAAGTATGGTATATAATCGCAAGCAGGTTGAAAGATGTTTACGTTATGCATTTAATTACACAAGAAAGCGAAACAAGAATAATACCCTGGCACTTTGCGGGAAGACAAATGTGCTTACTTATACGTACGATTTGTGGGAAAGAGCATTTCATGAAATTGGTGAAAAGAATTACAAAGATATCACTCGCGAATATTATCATGTTGATGCTACTTGCATGTGGATGGTAAAAAATCCGGAATGGTTCGATGTAATTGTTACAGGCAATATGTTTGGTGATATTATTACCGATCTGGGTGCCATTACACAGGGAGGTATGGGAATTGCTGCAGGAGGGAATATTAATCCGGAAGGTGTATCAATGTTTGAACCCATAGGCGGATCTGCACCAAAATATACCGGGAAAAATATAATAAATCCTCTGGCCTCCATTGCATGTGGTGCTATGATGCTGGAGCATTTAGGTGAAGAGGAGGCAGCAACAGCTATAGAAAATGCTATTATGGATGTTACAGACAATAAAATTAAAGACATGGGTGCAGGAAAGATGGGATACTCAACATTTGAAGTCGGAGATTTAGTGGCTGAAAGAGTGTAAATAAATTAAAAATTAATAATTAAAAATTAATAATTAATAATTAAAAATTAATAATTAAGACCGAAGTCAGAAGGCCGAAGACGGAAGACCGAAGTCAGAAGGCCGAAGACGGAAGACCGAAGTCAATATATCAGTTCATCAACCGAATGTAGTGAGTTCAGCGTAGTTAATAAGAATTAGATAAGGTAATATTGCACTACAATTTTTAATTCTTAATTTTTAATTCTTAATTCTTAATTCTTAATTCTTAATTCTTAATTCTTAATTCTTAATTCTTAATTCTTAATTCTTAATTCTT
>DAOUOU010000184.1 GCA_030626465.1 Bacteroidales bacterium | reverse complement strand
CACCCAGAGTTTCATACATTCTCTCGTATTCTTTCTGTGCCAGGGGAGTGGCCATTCCATTGGAAACATTTAACCTTGATAAGGGAGTAGCATGGTATACTCCTGAATCCTTTCCTTCATTGAAACCATTCCATCCCTTCTTTTTCAGGTAAGGAAATTTCAGGTAACTCCATGGTTCAACTCTTTCTTCAACAAATTCCCGGTATTCGTTAGGAGCATATTTACATAACTCTTCTCCATCGGTATCAACCACACGGACTTTTCCATCGTAAAAATTCACTTTGTTGTTTTCATCCACCAATCCCATGGAATGAATTTTCAGAAAATAAGGGCCGTTTACAATAAGGTCGACATAATCTTTGTTGCCCAGTACAATATCATTAAATATCTTAAGCGAAAACTTTGAGAACTCAACAAAGCCTTTGGATGTTTCAACAATCTCATCACGTTGCTTTTCAGTCAGCCCTTTTTTTACACCCCCCGGAATATTCATCACCACATGGGTTTGATGTCCACCGAGAAGTGCCTGAATTTCCTGTGCAAGACGCCGTTGTTTGATGACTTCTGTACCTGTTTCTTTTCCAACTTTGGCTATGACACCCAGAATATTTCTCTCTTCTTTTTTGGCGGTTGGTCCAACGATAAAATCGGGGGCAGCAAGTGCATAAAAGTGTGCGATATGACTATGAATAAAGTGTGCCATATAGAACAGTTCGCGAAGCTTCCTGGCAGTTAGTGTAGGTTCCAGTCCATATACTTCATCGGCTGCTTTGCCTGCCGCCATGTGGTGGCAACCGGGACATACCCCACATATTTTTGTAACTATCTGGGAAAGTTCTTCAACGGGCCGGCCTTCACAAAATTTTTCAAACCCGCGTAACTCCGGCACCTGGAAATAAACATTTTCGACGTTGCCATCGTCATTGCAGAATATCTCTATTTTGCCATGACCTTCAAGTCGCGTTATTGGATCAATGGTATATTGTTTCATCACGTTTGAGTTTCAATAAGTTTACGCCGGAGAATGGAGCCAGGTAAACTAAAGCGGTAAAAAGTTCCTGCAGGATCTTCAATTTGCTCTACAATTTTTATTATTTCGTCCGGGTCGTTTGAGTCGATCATTGTTGCAATGGCCGACATCATTTTGGCCCCTGGATCGGGCGAAGTAGAAGGAGGACCATAACATCCCTGGCACGGACTATTTCCTTCAATACAGCGGTATCCACATCCACTGCGTGTAGCTGGACCCATACATATGATTCCCTGTTCCAGAAAACAGGTTTCTCCATCGTCTATCACTTCCACAAGACGTTTAAACTGTTTTATCCTTTTGTTATCTGTTTTTTTACGCTGACATTCATCGCACTGCGCCTTTTCTGTTGCTCCCACTACCGAACCATTGGGTGGCAAACTGGCATTGGTTACAATGGCCATAAATACTTCCACAAATCTTTCTGTCTGAGGAGGACAGCCGGGCAGGTAATAATCAACATCGACTACCTGATCAAGGGCCCTAACATCATTAAAAAACTCAGGAAGACTAAGAGTACCCTCGGCCACTTTATAGCTTGTTACCGGCTCAACCCTCTCTTTATTCACAGTTGATTCACTTGTGTGATAAACACGTTCGAAAATCTCTTCTTTATTATGGAAATTGGCCAAACCGGGAATACCTCCCAAATGTGCACATGAGCCATAGGCTATCAATATCTTGGATTTTTGCCTGAGTAATTTTGCCATGTGCTCATTTTCACTATTTCTTACAGCTCCATTATAGAGGGTGACATCAATAAACCCATTTTCCATGGCTTCTACATCGGCATATTTTACATCGAGTGCTATAGGCCAGAATACCAGATCGGCAACTGCTACAACATCAAATAACTTCTCGTGCACATCGAGTACCGATATACAACACCCCCCGCATGCAGCACCCCAGTATATGGCTAATTTCAGTTTTGGTTTATTCTTCGTTTCTTTTGACATATTAGTAAAATTCCAATTACTCCAAATAATTCTTAATTTTTAATTGGCTCCGCCGTCCTCGTAAACTCGGTTGGCTTCGCCGAACTCGCCCTGCGGAAAGTTATTCCCTTCGGTCATGAGCTCCCTGCGGTCGGTTCGGTTCTTAATTATTAATTCTTAATTATTAATTATTAATTATGTAAGCGTTTCCATTACTCCCTTTATTTTACAGGGTCCCAGCTGTCTGATGGTTTCTGTGAATTCATTTGCCAATGCAGCAAATTGCTTTCCTTCGCTGGCACTGATCCATTCCAGTCGAACCCGTTCTTTCTTTATACCCATCTGCTGCAGGTATTTTTGTAACAGATGATATCTTCTAAGGCATTTATAGTTGCCTTCGTGGTAATGGCAATCACCCGGGTGACAACCACACATTAGCACTCCATCGGCCCCTTCACGGAAAGCTTTTAATACAAATGTAGGCTCGATTCTTCCCGAACACATGATACGAATGGTACGCAGGTTGGGAGCATAAGGAATACGTGAGGTTCCGGCCAGGTCGGCTCCTGTGTATGAACACCAGTTACAGAGAAAAGATATTATTGTAGGTTCAAATGCCATATTCAATTGTTTAGATAGATTCTTTTTCAGATTTAAGCAAACCTTCGATTTGCGACAGTATTTGTATGTCGGTAAAATGGCGGCTTTCAATCGCACCTGTCGGACAGGTCGACCCGCATGTTCCGCAACCCTTGCAAAGAGCCTCATTTACGACCGACACCTTCTTCTCCTCATCGAAATGAATAGCGGTGTAGGGACATACCATTATACAAGTCTGGCATCCACAACATACATCTTCATTTACGTGTGCAGTCGTAACTTCAACTTCCATATTAACAACTGCGATACTGGCTAGTACGCGTGCAGCTGCAGCTTTTGCCTGGGCAATACTCTCGACAATATCTTTCGGACTCTGACAGGTACCCACTATATATACTCCATCAGTTGTGGTTGCAACCGGATCAAGCTTTGGATGTTTTTCGATATAAAAATCATTACTACATAAACTTATTCCGGTAAGCCGGGCAATATCTTTTGCATCGTTCTGTGCTTCCATGGCTGTCATCAGGATAACCATATCGGCAGGGATCTCAATTTCTTCCCCCGAAAGTTTTTCATGCATATTGATGATCATTTCTGAACTATCGTTCTGAGGTGCTTTGCTGATATTTGGCAGCCCTTCTTCCTGATCGAACATCAGGAATAGTATTTTTCGGCGGGATGAATCAGAATAGAACTCTTCACACCCTTTTCCAAACGTGCGCATATCGGCATATAACTCATAAATATTCGAGTCGGGTAACATCGAGCGAAGTTGATTAGCATATTTCAAAGCTGTGCTGCAACATGTTCGGGAACAGTAGGGATGGTACTTTGAGTTTCGGCTGCCAACACAGTGAATTATCGCAATATTTTCAGGTTCTTTCCCATTGCTTGTAATAACATTTCCACGCATCAACATTTCTTCCATTTCAAGCGAAGTGATTACATCGGGTAATTTACCATAGCCATATTCAGGAATCACTTCGGGATTGAAAGCTTGTAAACCGGTTGCCACAATTATATTTCCAAACAGTAATTCCTTTTCCGGACCATTCTGACGGATTTTCGACTTAAAATTTCCGACGTACCCTGTTATGTCTTCGAAAGTAGGATTCAGAAAGACATCGATTAATTTGTGAGCCTGAACCTGTTGAATCTTAGGCTTTAGCATCTGACGTACACTTTCCAGAAAAGGGAAACTAAGATCGAGCCTGGCTGTGATCCCTCCCAGGGCATCTGATTTTTCAACCAGGTAAACCTGTTTGCCTGCATTGGCAATTTCTAATGCAGCAGAAATACCGGATATTCCTCCTCCTATGATGAGTGTAGCCGGATTTACTTCGACTGATCGTTTCTCAAGAGGTTTGTGATGGTATACACGGCTAACCGCTGCTTTTATCAGTGAAAGTGCTTTTAATGTGGCATATTCTCTATCGATATGAACCCATGAATCCTGTTCGCGAATGTTAGCCATTTGAAATAAATAAGGATTCATGCCTGCCTGCTCAAGGGCTTTGCGGAATGTAGGCTCATGAAGACGGGGTGAACAGGCTGCCACCACAATACGGTTGAGTTTGTATTTCTTGATATCGCTGATAAGTGTTTCCTGACCCGGATCGGAACACATATATTTATAATCGCGAGCCATAACAACATTTGAAAATTTTTGTGTTTCCTTAGCTATTCGCCCAACATCAATCATTTTCGCAATGTTCGAGCCGCACCAGCAGATATATACACCTATTCTTTTTTCTTCCATAATGATACTAAATATTTATGCTGTACTTAATACCAGCTCTTCTTTACTTTGTTTTATCATGGCAGCTTTCCTGATTCCGGCAATATAAATTGCAAACGAGCGGTAAAGGAAATGTGTCCATTTTCCAAAGGGAACAATAATTACAGCCCATTGCGCAAGAATAATAAGATGGAGCAGATAAAGCCACAAATTACTCCCGAGCAGTTCTAAATCTATAAATACACGTACAAGAAAAGCTGATAAACCCATTAAGAAGAGCCATACAACAAACAACCAGTCGGATGGGTGTGAAAATTTACTGAGTTCACTTTTTTTTCTGATCCGTCTGATAATGAAGTCAAATGTGATAATAAAAGTTAAAGCTCCTACAATATATCCAAGATAAATAATATAGATATTTTCAGTTGAAAACCAGTTGAGAAAGATAGTAGTGAATAACAGAGACAAATAACCAAGCACAACAAAGAAGTGTTCAAACCACCTTAACCGGTTTTCCTTACATTTCAAAGTATTTTTCTGCGTGAACATATGCAGTACCAGATCCCAAAAACCCGTAATGTAAGAAAGTGGAGGAGCCTTTATTCTCCCTTTTATCAGGGTATACCATAACATGCGGAGAATATTTGGAGCTAAAATTATTAGGGCAACGGCAAGAATGGCTATTTTTTCAAAGAGGTGTCCGAATTCCATCAATGAATTGGTGTCGAAGCCTTTAGCCCATCCGACACCTATGATTGAAATCGCTACCAGAATGAAAGCAATGATAAGTGCTGGAACAGATTTGTAAAATAGCTTTGACAACCCTGTCCAGTCATAGATTGTGGTTAGATAACGTCTTAATGCCATCATCAGTTCTCCCGGATTTGCATCTCGGGGACAGGTCTCGCTGCATTCACCGCAATAATTTTAGCTCCAAATATTCTCCGCATGTTATGGTATACCCTGAT
>DAOUOU010000117.1 GCA_030626465.1 Bacteroidales bacterium | reverse complement strand
TTCTCCCAATATCATGGAGTTTTGGGGAGATAGCAAGTATCAGGGCACAAAATCTGGATAAGGAACCTTACAGAAGCGTGAAAAAGAAATTTCAGAATGGCATTGAAACTGTCAGAAGTATTTTATTCTATATTACTCTCTTTGTAGTGCTTCTTCTGGTTCAATTAGGACTAAACTTGTTGGGGTGGATACCTAAATCGGGAGTGCCTGTCGGGAGTTTTATATTCAATTTGAATACACTGATCAGTCTTATCCTTCTGTTTCTCTGTATTGCAATTGTAATGGGCGTAATATTGATTCCATCCTATCGTATTTATTCACCCTTTAGTGAAATTCGTCTTTCTCATACCATTGCACTATTGAAGAAAATTGCTAATAAGTTCCTTCAGTATTTGACTATTGTCATACCTTCCCTCGTATTCTCTGTTATTGCGATGCTGATACCTTTTATAGTAGTTGCCCTGGTGAGTGTATTTACATTTTATCTGAAAGAAAGTGTAATAGAAATAAAAATAAACAAACTTAAAAGCATCCAGGCAACCACACAAGATCTTGTAACAGCCGATTCACTTCATCTGCAAATCGAACATTTGATCAGTCTTCAGCAGTTTCCTCTCAATGCCAGACAAGATTTAGAGCATAGGAAGATTCTGTCAACTGAACTTATTTTCTCTCTTGAAGACATAAAACTTGAAAACGAAGATTATCTTCGAAATGTGGAACAATTCGACAAAAAGATTGAATTCCTGCAGAATAAGATTGAAGAAAGAAGAACAAATAATCCATCCGATAACGCTCTGTCAGACTTGAATGATGAAAAAGTACAATTGCAAAGTGAACTTAGAAATTACCGGCAGGCTAAGACCGATGAGATAGCCAGGTTAGTTGTCCAGGTCGATTACCTGGCACTTAAGAAGAAGCAAATTCCTTCTCTCTTTTTTATAGGGGGAATCTGGCTGGTAATATTTGGGGGTATTGTCCTTGCTTTTGTCATATCCTATCTTGGAAATGTGTTTCACAGGGTTTATGTATTCAGAATGGATGATGAGAGAAGTTATTGGTCTGCTACAATTGATCAAATGCGCAAAAAAGACTCAAAACAACCACTTCTCGGTGGAACACTATTTCTTATTACAGTTTTAATTGTTTACCTGCTATTCACAAGAATAAGTGTCAATTCAACTCTTTTCTCCTTCTTGGTGGATATTTTCAATTACTGATAATCAATACAAATTCATGGCAATACTGCCTCCAGGTTTGATTTCGAAAGTTCGATTAATGGTATATAGAGTTTGCTTGGCATTCTGCGCTCTGAACACTATCCTGTAATTACCAGGTTGCAGAACAAGAGCTTCATTTTTAACGTCCGGATCCAGGTTGCAAACCCATTCCTCATTCTTCTTGCTTTTTCTTACATATATGCTTCCATACCCCGGAGCTCCTTTGATAATATTCAAAATTCCCGGCCGGGGTATGGTAACTGTTGTGGTGGTATTCTGATTGATCTTAACACCATCGATGTATAATCTGGGCAATATAGGTATCTCAAGATCATACTCCCCAACAATATATTTTTCTTGCCTGCTTATTTTCTGTACGTTGAGTGTGTTCATTTCTCCTGCCTTTCGAACAAAGATTTGCAAACCCCTGAATTGCCTGCTTCCTTCAACGCTTACTTCAAGAGTTCCCTGTGGACAATCGGCTGCAATAACTGTATGCTTTCCGACATAAACGCTTAAGCTATCCACATCTACAGGTGGAATGGTATTTACTCTCAATTTATAAGTCACAAGATGATCAAGTACAAGCGTGTCTGGTTTTCCCCGGTGGGCCATGGTGTGAATGTAATTATGTAGTATCCTGCCTGAGAAATAGTCATAAAATGTCATATTGACATTCGTTTCTGTGGGATTTCCATTGATATCCAACAAGTTTACATGTGCTGTGGTTGAATTTAATGCTTGTGATATTACTACTTCCATTACTTCCGAGAATCTTTCCTCATCTGCAGCATTGTAGTAATGACCAATACACTCGAATGTTTTACGAAATCCTTCATCAATACCGATACCTATTACAAAAGGTTTAAGCACAATTCCCTGGCGCTGTAATTCAAGAGATACAGCACAGGGATCACCATCGCATGCCTCAATACCATCTGTGATCAGAATAATTATATTTCTGCAATTGTTGCAATCAGCAGGGAAATCTTTTGCTCCCAACTCTAATGAACCGGCAATTGGTGTGGTGCCTTTTGGTGTTACAAGCCTTAATTCCTGACGAATACGTGAAGCATTTCCTTTACCAAAAGGAACTTCCAGTCGGGTATCACTACAATCCTGTGGCGGAACCGGACTCTGATGACCATACAATCTCAGAGCCATTTGTACATTATCCAGGTGTTCAAGGCTATCAATAATGCTTATAAGAGTTTTTCTGGCTATGTGTATCTTGCGATCACTTTCCCAATAAGCCATCATACTTTGTGAGGCATCAAAAATGAAAAGAATGTGCGTGTTAGGGGGGGCATACTTTAGCAGAGTAGCAGTTTGAGAAAGACCGGTGAAAGTTATGATAAAACAACTTACAGATAGAATAATTCTTGAAATGTTCATAGTATTGAAATATTTACTATCATAACGTACAACTAATCTGTACATTATCTAAGAGGAAAGATAAAAATAAAAAAAGGGGATTCGATATGGATTGTAAGACTTTTATGAACAGCAATCGAAATACCATCTGGCTGATATACAAAGAATAATAGGCTAAGCTGGTTGCTATATGGTTTGAAAAGTCTTTTTCAACCGTTGTAATACAGAGTATATAAGTGTATTTTTGACAAAATTTATCCTGTTATCGTGCTATGGCATTACAATGCGGAATTGTTGGAATAACCAACGTAGGTAAAACAACCCTTTTCAACTGTATTTCGAATACCAGAGGCGAAACTACTAACTTTGCATTCAGTACAAATAAATCGAATGTCGGTCTCGTTATTGTTCCCGATCCCAGATTGTATGAAATTGAAAAACTCCATCCTATCAAAAAAATCACTCAGGCAACGGTTGATATTGTTGATATTCCTGGGTTAACCAAGGGGGCCAGTCATGGAGAAGGTGTAGGCAATAAATTTCTTGGCGATATTCGAAATACTGATGCATTAATTCATGTCTTACGATGTTTTGATGATAAAAATTTAACACATATTGAAGGATCAGTTGACCCTGTGCGCGATATTGAGACCATTGATCTTGAATTGCAGGTAAAAGATCTGGAGACGATTGAAAAAAAAATGGATCGGATTGAGAAACTTATTAAGATAGGTGATAGGAAGGCCGGGGCAGGCATGAAAACCCTGACTAAGGTCAGGGAGCATCTTGAGAATTTTGGTAATGTTCGTGATATGGAACTGGATGAAAGAGACATGGAATATATTTCTGATCTTTTCCTGTTAACCATTAAACCTATTATGTATGTATGCAATGTAGATGAAATCTCTGCCATTGAGGGTAATACTCATGTTGAAAATGTAAAAACAGCTCTTTCCGGAAAGAAAACTGAAATACTCGTAATTGCAGGTAAATTAGAAGCAGAAATTGCTGAATTTGATGACGAGAACGATCGTAAAGTGTTTCTTGAAGATGCCGGTCTTGATGAGCCCGGTGTAAATAAACTTGTAAGATCTGCGTACAATTTACTCAACTTACAATCGTTTTTCACAGTAGGTCCAAAAGAGATCAGAGCATGGACCATTAAAAAGGGAATGAATGCCCAGCAGGCTGCCGGAGTAGTTCACAGCGACATGGAAAGAGGTTTCATTCGTGCTGAAGTGATGAAATATAAGGATTTTATTGAATTAGGTTCAGAAAATGAGTGCAGGCACAAGGGCAAATTGTATGTGGAAGGTAAAAATTATATTGTTGACGATGGAGATATGTTGCATATTCGGTTCAATGTTTAATCTTAAATTTATGAAGTATAGTTACTTAATTCTCTGCGCGCAGATTTTTATATTTACAAGTTCATTTACACAGGAAATGGCTATAATTCCTTCAGAAAAGCCAAAACTGATAATTGGTATCGAGATCAGCCAGTTTCGATACGATTACATACCACGGTATTGGGATAAATTTAGTGACGATGGCTTTAGGAAACTAATTAACCGGGGAAGTTATTGTGAAAACACATCTTATAAATATTTATTCTCTGATATTGGTGTTGGCAGCGCAACAATTGCTACAGGTGCTAACCCGTCACAACATGGAATAATAGCCAGTTCGTGGTACAATAACCTGCGCGATGAGGTCGTATCATACATCTACGATAAAAATGCAAGTACAGTAAGTGGAGGATTCGAAGAAGGGCAGTTCTCACCGCATAATTTAATGACAACTACCTATGCTGATGAAATTAAGCTTGTAAATAACTTTAAATCGAAAGTGATTGGAATATCCCTTGACCCTGCTCCTGCTATTTTTTCTGCCGGACATACTGCCGACTGTGCATATTGGTTCGATGAAAAGAATGGTACATGGATATCAAGTTCGTTCTATATCGATTCTCTTCCACAATGGGTAAATGAGTTCAACAATAAAAAATTCTCAGATATTTACCTGGAACAAGAATGGACGACCCTTTTACCAATGAGTGATTACACCGCCAGTTTGCTCGATAACAATGAGTACGAAAAGGGGATGTTTGGTCATAAACTTTTCCCATATGTTTTAAAAGACCTGTCGAAAAAATTCAAGAAAAAGGATAAATACGAAATATTACGATACACTCCCTTTGGGGACAATCTTACCAAAGATTTTGCTATCTCTGCAATAGTAAATGAAGAGCTGGGGCAGGATGAGTTTACAGATGTACTCATTATTTCCTTCACTGTGAGTGAAAGAATCGGGAATCTATATGGCCCCTTGTCAGTTGAAGTAGAAGATCTGGTGCTCAGACTGGATAGGGAGATTGCCCATCTGCTGAAATTCATTGATAAGAATCTGGGCAAAGAAAATGTTTTGATCTATCTGACTGCTGAGCATGGTGTTCTGCACATACCTGAGTATCTTGAAGACAATAAGATCCCCGCCGGGTATTTTAATGGCTCCAGTGCAATATCGCTTCTTAAAAGTTATATGAATAATATGTATGGCAAAGGCGATTGGATCAAACAATATCATGGACAACAAATTTACCTGAATCGCACACTAATTGAGGATGCAAAAATGAACCTGGCTGATGTTCAAACCGATGTTGCTAATTTAATGCTTCAATTCAGTGGTGTGGCAAATACCATGACTTCCACAACACTTCAATCAACGAATTTCACCCATGGTATATTTGAGACTATGCAGAAGGGTTATAATCAGAAACGGTCGGGAGATGTTTTATTAAATTTTAAAGCCGGGTGGGCTGAAAATCCTGGTATTAATAACGGTTTTGCTTATGCATATGGCCATGATAGAAGAGTACCCCTGATCTGGTACGGGTGGAAAATAGGACGTAACTCCATTCGTCGTTCAATTGACCTTACAGATATTGCACCTACCATTAGTACGTTGTTGGAAATCTCTTACCCGAACTCAGCTTCAGGAAAGCCCATACTTGAAATAATTGAATGAAACCATCCATGATTGAATAACAGACAAATCAGGACACCTGCCATCCTGTTTCAAATTTTCTCCTGGATGAACTGCTGTTATTCGCTATATTGATGTACGGATCACGAATTCATGCTTGTATTGTTCCCATGAAATATCCTTTCAGTTATAACTTTGTTGATCATTCAATCATTCAATCATTCAATAAAAGTAAGAGGATATTGTCATAAAAAAGCCGGGAGACATTTTCATGTCCCCCGACTCCACAAAACTACTAACTAAACCAACTTGGGCAAAAACTTTTAACCAATTGAATCTTTGGGCGTTATATATGATTGCTTTGGTTATCTTTTCTATTTTCTAATACGGCACTTATGAAGTCATGTTCTTAATATTGGATTAATATAAATAATCCATTGATAAACGAATCCTTTTTAGATATGAATTTCAGAGAAGAAAGATATGAAAAATTTATTAATATGGGTATATAAGAATTATATAGCTGACTATCAGAAAATAACGTCAACGCATAGCTTTGACCAAAGACTCGAGTATTTCACTATTGTTTTCCACAGCATTTCCAACAACCACAACATCTGCTCCTGCCTTAATAATTTCGTCTATCTGGTAAGGGCTCTTTATTCCACCACCTACAATCAGGGGAATTCCTATGTTGCGTTTTACTTCTCTTATCACATCGATATTGACTGACTGATCAGCTCCGCTACCAGATTCAAGATAGATTAGTTTGTTGCCTATTAGCTCACCGGCAATAGCGGTTGCAACAGCAATTTCTATTTTATCTTCAGGTACAGGTTTTGTATTGCTGATATATTCAACGGAAGAATTTCCTTCTCCAACCAGAATGTAACCTGTCGGAATAATCTCGATACCTGATTTCTTCAGGTAAGGAGCTGCTAAAACGTGATTACCAATTAAAAAATCAGGATTACGACCTGAAATAAGTGATAATAACAAAATTGCATCAACTTTATTGCTTAATTGCATAAGGCTACCCGGAAAAAGTAATACCGGAATAGAGGTATTTTTCTTGATAACCTCTATGGTAGAATCGATCCGATCATTTACCAGGCTGCCTCCAACCAAAATCAGATCAATCCTGGACTCTTCGGCAGTAAATATTGTAGCAATGAGAGAATGTATTGTGTATTTATTAGGATCGATGAGTAAAGCAAATTTTTTACCCGGTTTGCATATTTCGTTAAATAAACTCATGATCAGGATTTTTTACAACAGTATACTACAACAAACTTATTAATGGTAAAATAATCTAATTCAAACTTATCATGCCAGAATTTATTATCAACCCACCCATAAATAATACCAACATCTTGTGGCTCGAAGGATTCAATAGTCAGGTTTTTTTTGAAATTGATATCTTGCTTATCACACACTTTATAAAGCGCTTCCTTGGCACACCAGTGAATATAAAGATGGTATTTCTGTTTTAAAGGATCGGGAGTTATATATTCATCGTCATTGATGAACTTGTGTTGAATTTTACTGATTTTATGTGACATGTATTCCAGATCTATTCCGACTTTTTTTGTTTTGCTAAGCATTATGGATGTAAGAGTTCTTGAGTGAGAAATACTAATTCGATATTCACTTTGATGAAGGTAAGGTTTGTTGTTATCGCTATATACAATAGGCCCACATATCCCGATGAGTGCTTTTAATAAAATTCTGACACTAAGAAACTCTATTTTCCTGGCTCCACTTCTAAATCCGAGAAGTCTTTCACGTTCCCCCGGAAAGAGATGTACCTCTGACAACAAATCTTCATAGGTTTCTTTAATCTCCCATATACCAAATAGACAGTCCCCCTGAAATTTCTCTTTAAATATTAGTGGCATTTCTATTTCACTCCCATTCAAAAGTATTGATTAAATGTACAATATCCTGTCTAAAAAAATCAATGGCTGGTGCCAATGAGTCTATATTGGGTTGAACATTAAAATACAAAGAGCCATTAATAAAACCGGTCGTGCTGTCAGTAATATAAAAATTAACCGATGAAGCTGCATTGCCTTTAATATCGTATAAAAAGCCATATACATCAATTTCGGGCTTGTTAATTGGTAATTCAATTATATCATCAGCTTTAACAATGTGTTTATACACAATTTTTCTAATATCTTCAGAATATGTACCAAGCTTATCCTTATGAAGCGGTTTATAAGTCAAATGAATCGTTGCACCATATTCTCTGAACTTTATATCGTACCAGCAAGGTTCAACATGGCTGAGCTTTACTAAATCTACTTCGCTATAAACCGGTGCCTCAAAAGAAAAATTACAGTTACTTGTAAAACGCTTGTATTCTTTATCCGGAAAATCAATTCTGAGATACCCTCTTGGTTTTGGTGTGACAGGTGCATTGCACGCATACAAGCATAATAAAACAACAGCGGAGTAATACCTCAGGAATCTGTTGAAATAAATATTCTTTTTCATGTTATTTTCTCCCTGTTGGTCATAAAGTGACTTTAATTTTCTTGATCCTGCGTTTGTCAACAGATAATATTTGAAATACAAAATTCTTAAAAGTAAGTTTGTCATTTTTGTTTGGAATTTCTCCCAGAAATTCCAGTATTAATCCAGCCAGAGTATCTGCTTCTCCCTTTACTTCATCAAAAACAGAATCATGAATTCCCGTGATTTTATAAAAATCATTCAACAGGGTCTTACCCTCGAAGATAAAGATGTTATGATCAATTTTTTCATACGATAGCTGTTCTGCATCTGATTCATCAATAATTTCACCTATTATTTCTTCAAGTATATCTTCAAGTGTAACAATACCAGAAGTGCCTCCAT
>DAOUOU010000144.1 GCA_030626465.1 Bacteroidales bacterium | reverse complement strand
TATCTGATGGTTCAAGTAAAGAGGCAGATCATTTAAGAAAGATCTAAATACCATTGATGTATCGTAATCACCCAAGCCTGATGCCAGATGAATCATAAAACGAAATGCCGCTAATGTTGATGTCTTTTCTAACAAAATCCTTGCATTCAGTTTCTCCCGGTCATCCGATGAATTCTGCATCTTATTGTATGTTTGTTTTAAATGATCCATATCATACACGGATGAAAAAAGACCATATTCTTCTGCAGATTCGAACAGATGCATAAGTTCATTATAAGAATGTATTGTTTCAAAATTTAGGGTCCAGGCTGGTTGTAGCTGCCTTTCTGAATAAAAACGGTACATGAAATCTTTTTCAAGACTTTCATTATTTGTATCACTAAAAGTATTATCGATGGCTAAAAGGATTCCATGCCTGAAATCGGCATTATAAAACTCAATAGAGGTATTGCCAATCTTTGGATTAGCTCTTTCATGTCCTGCCAAAAATAAAAGTAATACAAGTAAAAGAGAATATTTAAGAATTAATATCAGAAAACTAATGCTATTTTTTATAACAGAAAACCATACTTTCTCTTGCATCTTACTATCAACTCTATCTGCTGTAATTGTGCTCATGATGGTTTCCTTTTTACCATCATATACGGTAAAATTTATAAAACAATTACAGGATTTACATTAAGAGAAGATGTTCTTTGATAAAAACAGTTTATTAAGGGATAAATTAATTTGTTTCGTTATAAACTGCTGATTATCAATTAAATAACTTGTATGGCATTACTGCTAACGGATAGAAGGAATACTGAAAAAAAATAGATATTACCGTTAAAACGCTTTATTCAAATCACTTAACTTTTTCCAAAGCTCAGCCAATTCATTCGGGTTCACTTCTTCAATGATAATTCGATTCTTCTTTTCAGTCTTCAAATTATGTTTTTGTTTTATCGTTTTCAACCCTTTGTATTTTAACTATTTAAAACAAATATATTAATTGTGTTCTTATAAACCAAAGTGAATTACATTAAATCCGCAATAAATTATATCAAATTCCTATTTCAGTACATAAAACTCCAATTGACGGCTCGAGTACAATAACCTGGTTCCTGATGCATTCCATGCCCAGATTCCCCAATAATACATTCTTTCTTGAAGAGGTTCCGGGTCATTTTCGTAATCAATTGTACCCTCAAAAACGTTTTTGCCATCAGAAAATTGTACGTATCCTTCTTCCCCAAATTCCATGCCGGAATGCCACTGCCAGACAATATCTTCAATATTTACTATTTCATTGTTCGTTGCTGCTATCGGAGAAGTAAATATTGCAACTGTAATAATCCTGAGCCCCATACTATCCCAGGCTATAACCGGCAGGTCATTCAGGGTATCCGGATAGGAAGATTGAAAGCTTGTATCTCCCCTCACAGAATATACTTTCTCAGTGCTATCATAATATTGGTAGGAAGGAATCTTTATTTGGAAACTGTTCGAAAAAATTAAATCTTCATTATTCAGGGTTATTTCTTCTTCCTTACAGCTTGCTATAATTACGCAAGTGAAAAGTAATAGGGATAGATATTTAATAATCAAGTTTGCCATTGTCAATTTAAAATACTACCTGGACTCCTAAATTCAGATGAATTATATCAAAATGCTTTGATACAGTATATCGTTCAGCATTACCATAATAATTAAAATTATAATGAACTATATCTCTATCGTATGATGCATATCTTATTTCAAGACTTAATGCTTTATTAATGTCTACGAAAAATCTTGTTCCAATAAAGGGTTGAAATACCAATTGAGGCTTATTCAGTTGTACAGAAAAAGTGCATCCAACATAAGTTGAGAATTTTCGTCGGTCAGGACTTATCAGCCAGAATAAAACTGATGGGCCAATAAAACCTGTAATATATGAGCTGTCAGACGAAACGGGATCAAGACCATTCAGGGTATTATGAGAAACACTTATCGTTGATACATACATATTTCCGTCTATTCCAATTGCAAATCGCTTTAAGTTTGTTTTATTCAGCAATCGGTAATAAGTTAAATTTACATACCAGTCATTATCCAGAGAAGTAAATGGAAAAGCAAGTTTCAAATTAAGGTTATTCACCGGAATTACAGGAAGTTTTGAAGTATATTTCATTTTAAGTTGCATGATCTCTCCTTTGTACTCCTTAAAAATCATACCCGTATTCAATTGCTTCATGCCTTCCTTATTGATTGTCAAATAAATACTATCGGAGGAATCGTTTGCTGTAAGTTCTAACTTGAACATTCCGTCAAAAAGACAATTCCAATAATCTTCATCGTCATAAAAACATCCGCGCGTAATTAAATTATATGTTTTACCATCATGTTTTATCTCAACACCTGCTCCTTCCAATGGGACATTACCGGCAAATACTCTTCCACGCAATAGTATTTTATATCTGGGTGTCATTTCAACAGATAAAACAACAGGATCGGAACCAGCAAATACAAGGCTTGTATCGTATGAATGAAAATCGGGGTGAGTTATTGTGACATCAAGTAACTTGTTTTTATGAGTCTGCTTAATCGATAACGAGAACAAACCATGATTTGCCACAATACTCCTGATATGCTCTCCTTCAATTTCTATAGTAATCACTGCACTATCAACCAACTCATGATAAATACTGCTTACCTGACCACCAATTAATCCTGCCTGCCGATCAGTATATCTTGATAGAACATATTCTTTAATCTGATCATCAGTTAAAGGTTGGTGCAAACGAACAGAATCATTCTTCTCAAAACCGGAATCAAGCCAAATTTCATCAACCTGAGAAAATCCAATAACCGAAAAGTAAAGTAAAGCAATTACCTGACTAAAAAATTTTACCATAAATCGTTGTAAAATGCATTTTTATAAATATACCTAATTTTTAAAAAATGGCATATACAATTGTTAAGAATATATGAATAGCTCTCACGAATACAATAAAAATCTCTGTTAGTAAAAATCTTAGGCAGCTTTGTTCTGAGTAAAATAATTTCTAATTTAGTTAGATACCATATGGAGTATATACCCTTATGAGGAGTAAAATTCATCCTTTTAAAAATACGACTCGCACAATTATCTTTCTTTCTCTGTTGCCCGTTCTCCTGTTGGTTGTTGGTATTTTAAGGCACTGGAGCAGGTTTAGCATAGAAAAAATTGAATATGCAAATCATGCTACTGAAAGTATTAGAGATGCGATTCAAAATCGAATAGCTCGAATTTATGATATTGCTCTGATTGATGAGAAAGAAGTATCATTTGAGAACCTATCCGTCTTGAATAAAGAATTTATTGTTGTACTTTTTAAACTATTCGGCAAAGATGTTTTCACCATTGAAAAGTCAACTGATACAATTGCTGACTCATCTATAACTTACTTTATTAATCAACTTATCAACAAACAAAAGTTAAAAAATGAATTTTTCTTCCTTAAGATTATTGAAGAAAAGAAAACCTTTCATTTCTCTGCATGTAAATTATTTCTTGCTGACGAAGAAATCAAATCCGGAATAATTATCATTGGCCCTCTCCCTGTAAACAGACTTCTATTTTCACTTTCAAAGGTTTATTACAAAATAAAAATCTCTGCCTTAAAAATGGATGATGTTATTGTAAGTTCGCCTTCAAACAACCCATGCCTTATTCATGTCATCAATGATCCTTCGATATGGAAGGAAAATCGCAATTATTTTTTTAAATACAGAACCTCCGAAAGAAATGGGAAATACCTGAGCATTAGTCATATTATATCTGAAAATATAATGCTCAAAACACTTTTCATTAATCATTCTATTCCAAGGTCATATGTTCTTATGATTTCATTATTTTCTTTTCTTATTGTTTTTCTTGCAATCATTATACTTCTTGCTAATAAATCAATCCTGAACAAGAAAATCAGTGAACTAAACAAGGTGGTTGAATCAATTAGTCAGAAAGACTTTGATACTAAAGTTACGGCAGACTATTCAGGCGAACTTGGAATATTGGCAAGATCTATTAATAAGATGAGTTTGCAGCTTAAAGAAGTATATGAGAACCTTGAAATTAAAGTAATACGACGTACCTCTGAAATATCTATGCGTAATGCTGAGTTGAGGAAAAAACAACGAGAAATACTTAAACAAAACCATGAGCTTAAATTGGCCTATGAGGCTCTGAAAGAAAGTCGTGAAAAGTATGAGAAGCTGATAGAGCATCTTGAAGAAGAGTATATTTTTTACAGCCAGTCAGTAAAAGGAGATTTGCTCTTTGTTAGTCCTTCCGTAAAGAAGATACTTGGGTATAATGTTAAGGAATTCCGTAAGCTAAATGATACATTGTATACCAATAATCCTATTAATAAAAATGCCCGAAAACGATCCGAGAATTCTCGCAAAGGTATCGTTCAACCAAAGTACCAGAAAGAAATTTTCGATATCAGAAAACAACCAAAAATACTTGAAGTATCAGAGGTTCCGGTTTTTAACGAAGCCGGTCAGCTTGTGTCTGTTGAAGGATTAGCACATGATATTACCGAGAGACAAAAAGCTGAAGAACTAATTAAGGAGCAGGAAGAAAAATACAGGATGTTGTTCACACATGCCTCTGAAATCATCCTCCTCTACGAAATAAATAAGAAGACCAAGAAAGTAGAAAATATCATTGAAGCTAATAATTATGCTATCGAAAAATTGGGATTTTCTGCTAAAGAATTGCGTAAAATGACACTTCTTGAGTTAAATGCCTCTGAAATAGGGCAGGATAATGATGACGAGATTGAAGAATATCTTGCTGACGGCAAAGAATATGAAAGAGCATGGAATGCTAAAGAGGGAGATATTATCGATGTTGAGATCAGTTCACATTCCTTTCATATGAAAAATAAGCATGTGGCCATAGCAGTGGCACGTGATATAACGGAACGTAAAAAAGCAGAGGAAGAAATCAGATTTATCAACGAAGAACTATATAACCAGAAAGAAAATCTGGAGGCCCTGGTAGATAACCTGACACAAACCCAGGAGCAGCTTGTACAATCAGAGAAAATGGCTGCATTGGGTCAGCTTATTGCAGGTATTGCCCACGAAATAAATACTCCATTAGGAGCCATTAAAGCTTCCATTGGAAATCTTAGCGATTCTTTAAATGTAGCCCTTGATGAATTGCCTTCATTATTTCAACAGCAATCGAAAGATAATTTGAAGTTTTTTACCTATCTGTTTGGTTTAACAAATAATAAATCTCCGGAGTTATCATCAAGGGAGAAACGTCAGAAAAAAAGAGAACTTACAAAAACCTTAAAGGAAAATAATATCAATCAGGCCAATATACTGGCCGATCTTTTGATATATGTTAATGTATTTGAAATGAATGATGCATTAGGGAATTATTTAAAATTGCCAGATGCAGTGAAAGTAATTCGTTCGGTGCGTAGTTTCATCTCCTTACTGAAAAACACGAATACAATTAATCTTGCCGTTGAAAAAGCGACAAAAACTGTATTCGCATTGAAAAAATATGCTCATCGTGATTCAGAAGGAGAAAAAGTATCAACCGATATTATCGATGGTATTGAAACTGTTCTTACCTTATACCATAATCAATTAAAACAAGGTATTGTTATTAAGAAGAATTATGGGAAACTTCCCCTGGTAAAATGTTATCAGGATGAGATCAGCCAGGTTTGGACAAATCTTATACAGAACGCAATACAGGCAATGGATCAGGAAGGGACTCTAACTATCTCAACAAGAGATGAAAGAAACATGATATTTGTAAGTTTCAGAGATACCGGAGCAGGTATTGCCCCGGATATAAAGGATAAGATATTCGATCCTTTTTTTACTACAAAGAAGCAAGGTGAAGGAAGCGGACTCGGACTTGATATTGTAAAAAAAATTATTGAAAAGCATAATGGAAATATTGAAGTCGAAAGTGAATTGGGAGAGGGAGCAACTTTTATAATACATATTCCAGTAAGGTGATGAATAAAGAAAAAAAAGCAATAATATGTGTAGACGATGAGAACATTATTCTCGACAGTCTTCGTGAACAACTTGAGAAACACCTTGGTGAGGACTTTATCTATGAAACAGCAGAAAGTGCTGAAGAAGCATTGGAAATAATTGACGAATTGGAAGAAGATGAAATAGAAATTGCTATTATTGTATGTGATTGGCTCATGCCTGGTATGAAAGGTGATAAATTTCTATTGCAGGTAGATTTGAAGTACCCAAGAGTAGTAAAAATCTTATTAACGGGACAGGCACATCAAAACTCTATTGACATGCTTGAAGAACTTGCAGATCAATTTACACTAGTGACAAAACCATGGAACAAAGATGAATTAATTAATATCATTAAATCGGAATTAGATAGCGATGAGTGAGCAAGTTATTTTATGTATCGATGATGAACCTATCGTTCTGGATTCACTTAAGGAACAGATCCAGCAAGGTTTTAGTGGTGATTTGCAAGTTGAAGTTGCCGAGAGCGGAGATGAAGCATTGGAAATTTTCGATGAATTGCTTGAGGATGGATATGAAATTCCTGTGGTAATTGCCGACTTTATTATGCCAGGAATGAAAGGAGATACCTTACTGGAAAGAATTCACAATGTAAAACCCAATGCAAAAAAAATATTACTCACAGGACAGGCAAGTATTGAAGGAGTGAGCAATGCTCTAAACAAAGCAGACCTTTACCGATTCATTTCAAAACCATGGGAAAAAGAAGATCTTATACTTACTATCAGGGAAGCTCTGAAAAGCTTTGATCAGGACAAAACGATACTCAAACAAAATGAAGAACTACGAGAGTTAAATATTAATCTGGAAAAGAAAGTAGAGCAGAGGACACAGGAACTAAGAGAACTCAATGCTACGAAAGACAAGTTTTTCTCCATTATTGCACACGATCTGAAAAATCCATTCAATACCCTGATGGGTTTTACAGAATTGATGCTTGATAATTTATCCGATTATTCACAGGAGAAATTGAAAGAATTTATTAGCATTCTACATGATACTTCAAAGCATAGCTATGCTCTTTTAGAAAATCTCCTTGACTGGTCACG
>DAOUOU010000103.1 GCA_030626465.1 Bacteroidales bacterium | reverse complement strand
CATAAAGCCATGGAACAGTATCCTGATCATGAACTCTACTCAAGATTTGATTACATGTATACTGTTTCAGCCGGACTTAGAAAAGACACATTACGTTTTGTAAACGATCTGCAAAATCTGATTGCAAAATATCCCACCACTGATCTGGCTGAAAATGCACAGATTATGATTGCTTATTTACAGAACAAAGAGCCAAAAATTATTGAAATGCAGAATAGAGAAATGGCAAAAAAATTATTTATTGAATCATTCGAAGAAGAACACTATTTTGCATACATCGTACCTTCAATCACAAATGTTAACCAACTGATATTTAATATTATAAATTTCAATCTTGATTATTTTGATGAACTTAAACTCGAGGTTAAGAAAGTCAATCTCGATTCAAGAAATAATCTTTGTCTCGTTAGAAAATTTAAAGACAGCGAAGAGGCAATATCCTACCTGAAGCAGATTATTATGGATAAGAATATATTCGTCGATGTGGAAATTGAAGAATTTATTCCGGTAGTTATTTCACAAACAAATTTTAAAGCCTTTACAGGTTCAGGAAAGGCCGAACAATATATCTTATTCTTCAAAGACAATTATAATTACTAATACAGTCCTGTACAAGTGTCTTGTATTAAAAGACTTTTCTTGTCAGGAATTAAAATTATTTTCTTACTTGAAATTCTAAAGTAACTTTGGGAATTGATTTGCTTGTTAAAATTTATCCGCATTGCATGAAGAAAATACAGATTTTATGGACTGATGATGAGATTGACCTTTTAAAACCTCACATTTTATTTCTGGATGAAAAGGGTTATTGTGTTACTACTGCGAGTAATGGCACCGATGCCGTTGATCTGGTAAAAACAAAGGATTTTGACTTAATATTTCTGGATGAGAATATGCCTGGAATGAGCGGGCTGGAAACGCTGAATAAGATAAAGGAATATAATCCGAGGATACCCGTAGTTATGATAACAAAGAGTGAAGAAGAGGATATTATGGATGCTGCCATTGGCTCAAAAATTGCTGATTTTCTCATCAAACCTGTTAATCCAAATCAGATATTACTTTCGATCAAAAAGAATATAGAAAATAAAGAGCTGATAAAATCTAAAACAACTTCTGCATATCAGGTTGAATTCGGGAATATAGGCATGCTTATTTCATCTGCTACATCATTCAATGATTGGGTAGAAATATATAAGAAACTGGTATATTGGGAATTGGAACTTGATAACTCTCAGAATAGCAATATGTATGAGGTATTCAGATTACAGAAATCTGAAGCTGATGTTGAGTTCAGTAAATTTATCAGGAAAAACTATGTGTCCTGGTTGAAATCCAATTCGAAAGGCGCACCTTTGCTATCACCAAATATTTTTCGCTCAATAGTTTTACCGGAAATAAACAACAACGAGAAACTTGTATTTATTCTGATTGATAATTTACGATTCGATCAATGGAGGATAATACAACCAATTATTAATGAGTTTTATCTGACCGAAGAAGAAATAGCATACTGCAGTATTATACCAACCTCAACACAATACGCAAGAAATGCAATCTTTTCAGGATTGATGCCTGAAGAGATACAAAAAACCTTTCCCAAGTTCTGGCTAAATGACGATGAAGAGGGGAATAAGAACGATCACGAAGAAATTTTTTTGATTAATCAATTGCAACAGTGCAGGTTGAAAACAAAACTTAGCTTTAGAAAAATTTTTAATAACAGAATGGGAGAAAAGGTATTGAATAACCTTCCGAATATAATTCAGAATGACTTAATTGTACTGATCTATAATTTTGTTGATATGCTTTCTCATGCAAATACAGATTTAGAGATGATACGTGAACTGGCCGTTAACGATTCTGCTTATCGCTCATTGACATTGTCATGGTTCCGGCATTCTTACATAATCGAATTATTAAAAGAGCTTGCAGAGAAGAATATTCGTGTGGTATTAACTACCGATCATGGCACTATCCGGGTAAATAGAGCAATTAAAGTTGTTGGAGACAAAACAACTTCCAAGAATTTAAGATATAAACTGGGCAAAAACTTATCCTACGATTCAAAAGAAGTGTTTGAAATAACAAATCCGGGAGATGCCTGCCTTCCTAAATCAACAGTTAGCTCAAAATACATTTTTGCATTGAATAATGATTTTTTTGCATACCCGAACAATTATAATTACTATGT
Source organism: Bacteroidales bacterium (assembly GCA_030626465.1). Classification (GTDB taxonomy): domain Bacteria; phylum Bacteroidota; class Bacteroidia; order Bacteroidales; family UBA10428; genus UBA10428. Next base: position 7,154 of record DAOUOU010000103.1, on the reverse strand, counting down.
GAAGTATTTCACAAATACATATCAGCATGGAGGTATTTCGATGGAAGAAATGATCTTACCTGTTATTAAACTTAAATCACGAATTTTTTAGATAAACTATCTTAGAGTCTTCCTATTTTTTTATGGTTATTTTTAATACTTATGCAGGAATTTAGATTTGTGTTCATTGAGAAGGACATCAAGCGTGTTGTGAAACAATTGCTATCTGTAATAAAAGGACAGAAACATTTTGCCTTGTATGGAGCAATGGGTGTTGGCAAAACAACATTAATTACTGCTATTTGTAAAGCTTTGGGGACGGATGACCTTGTTAGCAGTCCAACATTTGCTATTATCAACGAATATTCATCACAAGATGGTGAACCAATCTTTCATTTTGATTTTTACAGGATTAAAGATCCCGTTGAATTATTGGATATTGGTTTCCACGAATACTGTACTATTGATGCCTTCTGTTTTATCGAATGGCCTAACAAGGGTGAACATGTGATTCCCGATGATTTTTTAAAATTACAGCTTGAAGAACAACCAAATGGAAATCGGGTATTATCTTTCAGATTTTAATGACTTGTTAAGTTTTTGTGTGGAACAACGAAATTCCTGTACTATATTTGATAAATCTTTCATTTTCATTATTTTGAACTCTAATCCGGTAATTTAATTTCTATCATTATGATCGATCAAAAACCTGATGCATCCAATACACCTCTGATGTATAATGGATTAATGCCCCAGGAAGAGATGCTTGAGATTGGTAAAAAACAGAAGAAATTAATAATTGGTATTCCGAAAGAAGATCATAATTATGAGAAAAGAGTATCACTAACTCCTGAAGCTGTAGAAGTACTTATTAATAACGGGCACGATGTTTTGATAGAATCTGGGGCCGGAGATGGGGCCAATTACAGCAACAAAGATTATAGTGAACACGGAGCTTTTATTATTGAAACCCGAAAACAGGTTTTGGGAGCTGATATTATTCTTAAAATTGCTCCGTTTGATGATGATATTGAAAATTTAAAGGGAAATCAGGTAGTATTTTCCTCATTGCATGTTAATCAACAAAGTCAGGATTATATTAAAAAATTAATGAATAAAAAGGCGACCTGCGTAGCTTACGAATATATAAGGAATGAGTTTGATTGCTATCCTGTTATGCAATCAATGAGTTCAATATCAGGAAATGCTGCTGTTATGATAGCCGCTGAATTGTTAAGCAATACTTCCGGTGGGAAAGGTATTATACTTGGAGGTATTTCAGGAATTACTCCAACAGAAGTAGTGATAATAGGTGCGGGTACTGCGGCTGAATTTGCTGCACGAGCTGCATTAGGGATGGGGGCATTTGTTAAGGTTTTTGATACTTCGGTTCAAAAACTGGAACAATTACAGCGAAATATTGGTTTTCGCCTGCATACTTCTATTTTTCATCCACAGGTGTTGATGCGTACACTCAAATCGGCTGATGTGCTGATAGGTGCAGTAGTATTACTTGATTCAGGACCCAGATTTTTTGTCACTGAAGAAATGGTAATGAATATGAAAAAGGGATCGGTTATTGTTGATTTAGGCGTGGATCAGGGAGGATGCATCGAGACTTCTGAATACCGCTCGTTGCTTGAGCCAACATATAAAAAACATGGAGTAATACATTATTGCGTACCAAATGTTCCTTCAAGAGTAGCACGGACTGCTTCAATTGCTATCAGCAATATTATTTCTCCTGTTATGATTGAAATGGGAAGCATGGGAGGTATTAAACCATTACTTAAAGTGAAACATGGTGTGCGTCAGGGAGTTTATATCTATAACGGGATACTGACAAACGAATATATAGGCAACAGATTCGATATACCTTTTAAAGATATTGATTTATTGATGGCTGCATTTTAATGAGTCAAATGACGATATTGTGTTGCCGTTAAGTTTATATTACTTTTGCAGCCTTAATCCATTACATAAAATAGCATGAATGAGGTTTATTGGGTGGTAATGCTTGTGGCTAATTTTTTGTTGGTTATTCTGGCTTATAAATTATTTGGCAAAAAAGGACTTTTTATCTGGATACCAGTTGCAACAATTGTGGCTAATATTCAGGTTGTTCAAACTATTGAACTTTTTGGTCTGGCAGCTACCCTGGGGAATATTGTCTATGCAAGTTCTTTTTTAGTAACGGATATATTAAGTGAATTGTATGGCAAGAAAGAAGCAAACAGAGCAGTTTGGATCGGGTTTTTTAGTGTAATAGTAATGACAATTCTGATGTATCTGGCATTGCTTTTCAAACCTCTTGAAGGAGATGATTTTTCAATTGTAACTTATGAAAGTCTGGATACTATTTTCAGTTTGATGCCCCGGATCGTTATTGCCAGCTTGTTAGCCTATTTGGTTTCTCAGCGTCATGATGTCTGGGCCTATCATTTCTGGAAAAACAAATTTCCCGGAGTAAAAATGATCTGGCTGCGCAACAACCTTAGTACAATGATATCTCAATTATTGGATAGTCTGCTTTTTACTTTAGTGGCTTTTTACGGCAAATACGAGTTAATAATGTTGGGAGAAATATTTATTACAACATACCTGCTGAAATGGATTGTTGCTGTGGCTGATACTCCTTTCATTTATTGGGCAATAAAAATAAAAACTCTGACAAAGAATGAAGAATAAAATAAGGTGTGTCAAAATTTGACACACCTTTTCAGTACTAACCCTAACCACTTGACTTATCTAATCCATATACGTTTTATACTGCTTGTATTATCGGTAAAAGAGATTCTAACCAGATAGATGCCAGTTTTTAAATTATTAATTTTCAGTTTCACGCTATTTGACGGTTCCGGCTCTTTGGTTAATATCTTTTGACCAACAATATTAAGTATCTCAATTCGCTCAATCACTTTTTCTGAAATTACTGATATAATTCCTTCAGTAACAGGATTTGGGAATATAATAACTTCATCATCAACCCCGTTCAGATTATTCAATGGAGTATCAGCTTTTAAGCCCAGGGCTCCGGTACTCAATAAGAGAAACAGTAATATTTGTTTAGCTAATTTCATTTTTAACACTGTTCATAAATCATACAAAAAACATGCCATCTGGCGTTTATTGGTATTCGAAGATCAATTCGCATTGTTGATATAACTTCCTTATACTTAACAAATACTTTAGTAAATTTATTAAAGACATCCTTTTTTTTTAAATTGAAAATAACATGAGAACTATCCTTACCTTAGTATTTCTACTTCTAATAATTTCGGTGCAATATGCAAATTCACAGAATTATGCAAATATCCTGAACGGAAGATACTATTATCTCCCGCCAACATCATTAAAAGACGATGATCAGGAAATTAACTTTTATGAACTTCGGATTCAGACTACTTTTCCGATTGAGTTAAAGAATGGGAATACAATTGGCATTAAACCCCGATACAATACTTATTCACTTAAGACAGAAAATTCTGATCTTAAGAACCTGCAATTGCATACAATAAAAATCCCTTTCTTTATTTATTGGAAATTAGGAAAATCCAGATGGTCATCTTATATTGATGTATCACCTAAATTGAATTCTGATTTCAAAAATATTACAGGTCGTCATTTTCAAATCGGGGGGATGGTAATCATGTATTATGAGAAAAGAAAAGACTTTATCTGGCAATTCGGATTGTTTTATAACCAGGATACTTACGGACCATTTTTTATGCCTTTGTTCGGCTTTTACCGGATAAAAGAGAATAGCTATTTCGAAGCTCTACTACCTGCTTATCTTATTTATGAAAGGAGGCTGAGTCATAAATTCTATGCCGGATTTGAACTTGAACTACGAGGAGAAACCTTCAGGCTTGGAGATTCACAATACGAGAATTCATTTGTTAGTCAATTAGGAGAAAACAAACTTACCTTTCTCACCGAACCCAGGATATTTATAGATTATTATATTACAAAGCACTTTATTCTTTACCTGAAACCAGGAATGCGTCTTTTTCACAAATACGAACATTACACCGAAGGTGACGAAAGAATTGAAGACTCAGAGTACATTCAAGGCACTTTAAAAAACAGTTTTTATGCTGAAATAGGAGTGGCGCTTAGGTTCAGGTATGATGAGGAATGAGTAATCGATGAATCAATTACACAATTTACAGCATACCAAGCTCAAGCAATGCTTCTTCCGACATCATGGTTTGGCCCCATGGCGGATCGAATACAAGATTCACATTGCATTCTGTTATTTCGTCGAGGAATTCAATTCTATTCTTAACTTCCATAAGGATCTGGTCGGCTATTGGACAATTTGGAGCTGTAAGGGTCATTACAACCTCAACTTTATTCTCATCATCAATAATGATATCATAAATAAGTCCGAGATCATATATATTAACAGGGATCTCGGGATCATAAATAGATTTTAAGATCTTTACAATATCCGTTTCTAACTGTAAGATTTGATTATGATCTTTTTTTTTGCTCATAGCCAGGTACTTATTTTTTCTTTTCACGGGCATCATATGCTATGGCATACAATTTCACCTGTTTGATCATCGATAAAAGGCCATTGGCACGTGTTGGTGAAAGATTTTGCCTCAGTCCGATCCTATCAATGAATTCCAGTTCAGCATCTATTATTTCATTTGGCGTCCGATCAGAAAGTACACGAATAAGCAATGCAATAATGCCTTTTGTAATGATGGCATCACTATCTGCTGTAAACTTGATTTTTCCATTGTTGAACTCAGCGTTTAACCAGACTTTCGATTGACATCCTCTGATGATATACTCGTTATTCTTCAATTTACCATCTATCAGGGGCAGATCATCTGAGATTTCAATCAGATGATTGTATCGATCCATCCAATCGTTAAATACGATAAATTCATTTACAATTTCTTCCTGTACTTCTTGAATTGTAGCCACAGTATTTAGTTTAACAATGATACATGGGATTATGTTCGTAAATCAGGTAAACATAGTTTTAACCTGCTGTATTGCCTTGCAAAGGTAGTCAATCTCCTGTTTGGTGTTATAAAAAGATACAGAAGCACGAAGGGTTCCATCTATATTGAAGTGTTGCATAACCGGCTGCGCACAATGACTACCGATCCTAACGGCCACTCCCATTTTGTCGAATATCATTCCGGCATCAAGCATGTGAATGCCGTCAATTAAAAATGATAGTATTGAAGCTTTTTCCGGAGCCAGGCCATAAATTGTTATACCACCTGAATGATCCAGTTTCTGGAGGGCATATTCCAGCAGATCTGACTCATAGGCTGCAATTTTTTTCATTCCGATCTCAGAAATATATTCCAGTGCAGCAGCCATACCTATAGCTCCAATATAATTTGTTGTTCCTGCTTCGAATTTAAAAGGCAACTCATTGTATGTTGTTTTTTCAAAGGTGACAATATCTACCATATCCCCGCCTCCCTGATATGGCGGCAATAATTCCAGCCATTTTTCTTTACCGTAAAAGACTCCAATACCGGTTGGCCCATAAACTTTGTGCCCGGAAAATACAAGAAAATCGCAATCCAGTTCCTGTACATCGATTTCGGTATGTTGAATCGACTGGGCTGCATCTATCATGACCGGTATACCATTTTTATGGGCTATCCGAATCATTTCTCTCACCGGATTAACCGTTCCCAGGGTATTGGAAATATGCGTAACTGATATGAGCTTCGTTTTATCAGTTATCCTATTTTCATAGACTTCCAGATCCAACACTCCATTATCATCAAAAGGGATCACTTTTAATTTTGTTTTTTTTCTTTCGCAAAGCATTTGCCATGGAACAATATTGGCATGATGTTCCATCTCACTGATAATAATTTCATCTCCTTCTTCCAGAAATTGCTCTCCAAAAGAAAAAGCTAACATGTTGATTGATCCGGTTGTGCCACTGGTGAATATAATTTCCTCTTTTTTTTCTGCATTAATAAAATTACGAACTGTTTCGCGTGCCTTTTCATAAGCATTTGTTGCCTGATCGCTTAGAAAATGAACACCTCTATGGATACTGCTGTTTAATTCGGAATGATAACGATTAACCACACGAATTACCCGCAAAGGCTTTTGAGTTGTAGCTCCGTTATCAAGATAAATAAGAGGCTTATTATTGTATACCTTTTGTTCTAATACCGGAAAATCTGCCCGGATTTTTTCAATATCATATTTCTCTGTATGATCCATAATGGATGCAACTAAATTACCTTCGATGTTTCAGGAATAAAATGACATTTGCTGTATTTCCGGCAGAAATTAAAATAGATTTCATTAATTCTTATAATCAAAGCCAAATCAATTGTGTTGAACATTACAATTCTCACAACGGGAAAGCTCACCCCGCAATCTTTTTTCAATCATATTATTCATTCGATCCTTTAACGGCTCAAGGTTTATTTTATCGATTACTTCGTTGGCGAAAGCATACATTAGAAGATGGCGTGCTTCATTATATCCGATACCTCGTGAACGGAGATAGAACAACGCATCATTATCCAATTGTCCAATGGTGGCTCCGTGACTACACTTTACATCGTCGTTATAAATTTCAAGCTGAGGTTTGGTATTCATTTTTGCCTTTTTCGAAAGCAGTATATTGTTGTTGCGCTGAAAGGCCTGAGTTTTTACAGCATATTTGTCGACAAGAATTTTCCCGTTAAATGAACCAGTCGATTCTTCATCAAGGATACCTTTGAATAGCTGATCACTTTGGCAATAAGGTTCTGAATGATGGATATGGGTAAAATTTGCTACATGCTGATGATCATCGCAAAAGAATATTCCGTAGGTTTTATTTTCGGCACCCTCACCATTGAGTTTTGCAAAAACATTATTTCGTATGAGGCCTCCATGCAAAGAAATCGTATTAGAAGAAAAAGTGCTTTTTGCCTCCTGGTGAATAAATGTATTGGATATCTGCGATGATTTGCTGTTTTCATTTTGCATCCTCACATAATCAAGAATTGCATTCCTGCCGGTATAGATTTCTGTTAAAGAATTCGTAATAAAGCTTGATTTGCATAAGGTATGATCGCATACCAATACTGAAGCTGACGAACCTTCTTCTGCAACAATCAGGTTTCTTCTTGTAATACGCAAGTTACGCAGGGAGAAACCAACATTTATTATTTGTATGGGTTTAT